>NZ_JNKX01000015.1:0-107192 GCF_000702225.1 Bacteroides sp. Ga6A2
CTTGCTGTCGAAAATTAGATGGTGCTTTGCTATGCCAATAAGCCAGTCGCCCGTGGCATTGTTGCGCCAGTAAGTGTTCGTGATGCCTTCGGGAACAAAATCGGCATTGTGAATGTTGGTCACAACAAGTCCCCATTTCTTTTCGACAACCGTAAGCATCTTTGTATCAATAGGAACAGGCTCGAAAGTAACCGCAAAGTTCAGCGTGTCGGATGTCATCTTGTACGGCTTGTCAAATCCAATCACGGTAGCCGACTTTGCTTTGTACGCCTTCTTCTCGTTGTTATCGGCATAGAGCGACATGTCTTTCGAGAGACTAATCTCATGCCGTTCTCCGTTAAAGTAGAGAGAAAAAGATACTTCAGTACGGTCGTCGAACATCGCCACATTGGTGATGTTCACGTAATCGCCTGCATTCGAATAGCCGTTCTGCACATTGTTCCAGATAATCTGTTTTTTGTTTTGTGCCCCTGCTGCTATAGCAGCAATGGCAAACATTAGAATCAAAAGTGTTTTTTTCATTTAAGTTATATTTTATAAATGGTTTAGTTGTCAAAATGGTTTATTTTGAAAGAGGCTCATCGATTAACTTTTACATTTTTCGATGTATGCCTCTTTCTTATATGCGCTCACGCGAAGTTATTTCTTTAGTTTATCAAGAATCCGTTTTGTGGCTTCAAAATCGCGGGCATCAACGTCAAGGTCGATAATGTTTCCATCGGTATCAATAATTCTAAACGATGGGAATTTATGAATTTTCAGGAAATTCTCAACGGCAGACTGTTGGTCGGCTGGCAGATTGTAGTGAGCCACGTTGTCGCCCGTAACATTATACTCGTTTATCACGTTCTTCCAAGCCTGCTCGGGACTTCGGTTTGCCAGATACAGATACTGAATATTGTAATCTTTTAGGGCTTCGAACTCTTTCTGACTATCTTTGAGAGCCATTTTGCACGGAACGCACCATGTGCCCCAAACATCGAGCAAAACAATCTTGCCTTTGTAAGGCTCTATTATCTTGCGGAGAATCTTCTCGCCGTCGGTCATGTTTGCAACATTGTCTGCCGACTTGAAGACTGGCAGATTTGCCCCCTTCTGCTCGAATGCGAGGTATTTCTTGTGCTGCTCCATCAGAAATTTCTTTGCTGAAGGAAGCTGGATTTCTTTTTCGGCAAATGCCAGAAGCGACGGATTCAGAGACTTTCGCTGATTAAAGATTGCATCGCCGTAAATAAGCTGAGTTATGCAAACGTCGCGTAAAATCTTGTCGTTGCCACAAACAGAATCGGCTATGGCAAGAATGTTTTTGTAGCCCAAAACTGAAATCTGTTCGTCGTATTTCTGCAACAGCGAATTTACGACTGTAACGTGTTCCGAAGTGTTAAAGGCATTAGCCAATTTTCTCTTTTCGTCATCGTTTTTTGCAGCATCGATTTCAGCAATAATATTCTTTAATTTCTCGGGATATTCTTCGATTATTTTGTTTTCCTTGTCCGTAAAGGTTACGCCCTTCTCTTTCAGAAATTTAAGCATCGCAGGGGCTGATCTGTCGTTGTAGTTATCGTTTTGGTATTCAAAGAAGTAGCGCATAAATGTAGCATACCCGCTACCGATAATGTACTTTCTGTCCCACAACTCGTTGGTTACAAAATCGACATACTCTTGTGGCAGCGTCCTCATGCGATAGTGGAATAGCATGAGTTTTTCAGCCTGCTTCGATTTCAGTTCTTTGGTAAAGCGATTGATATATCGCTGCGAGATGTTTGGATGCTGTTCCGCATATTTCTGCAAATTAGCAAAAGCCTTCGCCGTCAGGCTGTCAATCTGATGCTTGTATGCCATTGCACCGTTTTCCGAAGCCTCAAAAGATTCATCACGAAGATTGATTGAACCAAAGTGTTGACATGCGGCAATCTCGTTCTGCAATCGCACATCGTCGCCCATAAAGAGTATCTGATTATTCATAAAATCCTTCAGAAAAAAGTAAGTCTTTCCCGGCTCTACCACAGTTGAATGCGTTGTTCGTTTCCAGTCCATAAAAATCGTAGTCGTATTTACAAGCGGAAACTTCAAGGTGAATCTGCCAAGAGAATCCATTTTAGCATAGAATGTCTCTTGCTCGCGGGTAAAGATGTTGTTAAAGGCTATCTCAAACTCCTTTCCTACCTTCCATTCATTTTGCGGCATATCCTTAAGCCAGCCCACAATTGTAACGCTGTCGCCATCGGCAAAATCGTTATCTACAAAATCCTCGCGGTTGTCTTTCTGCGGATAGTCGGGCAGACCGTTTGTAACAATTGGGCTGCACACAACAGGCTTTCTGCCATCGATAGCGAAGGTTCGAACGCCTTTCTTCAGCTTTCCTATCTTAACAGTCTTGCCGTCGGTCGTCTTTATTGTGTAGCCGCCTTTCTCCTCGGTTCTGCTCTCGATGTCCCAAACCTTGCTGTCGAAAATTAGATGGTGCTTTGCTATGCCAATAAGCCAGTCGCCCGTGGCATTGTTGCGCCAGTAAGTGTTCGTGATGCCTTCGGGAATGAAATCGGCGTTGCGAATATTGGTTATGCCGAATCCAAATTTCTTATCAAAAATCGTAAGCATCTTTGCATCAGCAGGAACTGGCTCGAAAATAATTGCAAAGTTCAGCGTGTCGGATGTCATCTTGTACGGCTTGTCAAGTTCAATCACGGTAGCCGACTTTGCTTTGTACGCCTTCTTCTCGTCGTCGTTGACATAGATTGATATGTCTTTCGAGAAACCAACCTCACGCCGGTCTCCGTAAAAGTTGAGAGAAAAAGAAACCTCCGTACGGTCGTCGTACATCGCCACGTTGGTTACTTTCAAAAAATCGCGTGCAACCGAATAACCAGTCTGCACATTGTTCCAGATAATCTGTTTTTTGTTTTGCGCCCCTACTGCAATAGCAGTAAGGGCAAGCATTAGAATCAAAAGTGTTTTCTTCATTTTTTATCTATGGTTTTACATGATGTTAGTTGTCGGAGTGGTTTATTTAGAGAGAAGTTCGTCGATGAATTTGTACATCTGCGGATCTTCGCCAACGAACGCCTTTACCACCTTGCCTTCTGGCGAAAGAATAATCTTTGTTGGGAAGCCTTGTATAGCGTATTTCGTAAAGATGTCGCTTCCCTCATCGGCCCTAACGTTAAGCCACGGAAGTTGATGCTTTGCCACGGCATTTTTCCAGCGGTCGACAGGATCGTTGCAGTCTATGCCCAGAATCTCGAGTTTATCCTTGTGCTTTGCATAGCAAGCCTTCATGTCGGGAATTCCCTTTATGCACCATCCGCACCACGAGCCCCAGAAATCGAGCATCACATATTTTCCTCTAAGGCTAGACAGCGAGATGTTCTTACCGTTGATAGACTTCAGCGTAAAGTCGGGAGCCACATCGCCCTCATGCATTTTTCCAGCCTCCTCGCGCTCCTTCTGCTCGGCATTCTGCTTAATAGCCTTTACAAAATTGCGGCATCTGCCGTTTCGCACCTTGTCAGAAATCAGTCCGAGGGCTTCCTTGGCTGCCTTGTAGTCGTAGATTCGCGTAAGAACGATGGCAGAAACATCGTTGTCGGCATGAGCCTTGATGTAGCCGATTGCCTTCTCGTCCGATTTTGCCATAAGTTCGTTCACTTTGCCTTCAACCTCGGCTGCAAGAGCGGCTCTGTCCTCACCTTTGCGGAGTCGGCTCATCGCATCTTGCTGAATCTCGGCCATCTGCACATTCAGATCGTAGAAACCTTCCATCATCTGCATCAAGTCCTTGTAGAAGGTTGAGCCGTCGTATTTTCCTAATGTGATGTTTGCCGAATAAGTTCCGTTCTCGCCCGGCACAAGATAGAGGATTCCGTTGTTCTGGCCCCCGCCTGTTTTTGTTGCGTACGAGAAGTAGGCTATGCGTGCCACATCCGATTTTTCGGGCAAAGAATATGAAAACTTGCCATCTTTGGCAATAATTATCTCGGGCGTACGCGATTCGGCATCGCTCAAATCAGCCTTTAACATTTGTACACGAACGGTATCGTTGGCTGCATCTTCGAGAGTAACCGTGATGGTTGGCTGTGCCTTACAACTGCATAGTAGCGCGGTAATTGCAAAGAATAATAATGTTTTTTTCATTTTGATGTCTGTTTTGATTTATATACTATGCAAAAATAACATTTTTTCTCGACTGACAATATTTTTCATGACAATTTTGTCAGTTGGCACGCCTATTGCATCATTTGTTGTGAAAGGTTGAAAGACCAGTCCCCAACAAGGCAACAGATCCGCAACAACCCTAACTAAATGTTTAACAATTTAACAGGAGGATTTAACTATGATGCCTACAATTTATTCAACACGCAATCAAGAGTGGTTACCGTCAATCTTCAACGATTTCCTTAACGACAACTGGGTTTCTGTACCAAAGTTCAGCGGCACGACGCCAGCCATCAACGTTACAGAAAACGAGCAGAACTACGAGATTGAGGTTGCTGCTCCGGGAATGTGCAAGGAAGACTTCAACATTTCGCTTACAAAAGATGGCGACATCGTAATTGCAATGGAGAAGAAAAGCGACAACAAGGAGGAGGAAAAGGACAAGAAGTATCTGCGTCGCGAGTTCAGTTACAGCAAGTACGAACAATGCCTTACTCTTCCAGACAATGCCGACAAAGAAAACATCTCGGCTTCGATGAACAACGGAATCCTTGACATAAAGATTCCGAAACTTACCGAAGAGGAGAAGGAGAAAGAGACTAAGTTTATTGAGATTAAATAACACTTTCTGATAGAAAAAGGGGGCAGACCGTAAAAAGTTTGCTCCCTTTTTTCTGTTTTTGTCTTATATCAACACAATTTAAATATATCATTATCGGCACAAAGCCTATGGTGCTTCATACAAAAAAAGAGTTATTTGTAATTTCTGCTTACAAACTCCCGAAGAGACTGCAGGTCGTCGGCGTTGGGATGTCCGCCATAAATAGGTCCCATAGAGCCGTGGCAAGAGAATGACTCTGTGGCTACGCTGAAGCCCAAATCCTCGAAGATACTGCGCAACTGAGGCACGGGAGAGTTAACGATTGCCGACGAGCCGAAACACACCACCTTCTTTACTTTCTGCGGATTGAGCGAGCGGGCAAAATCCTTGATGCCACCATTAACCTTGCCAAGAAACAAGCCTGCACCAACAAAGAGAATATCCACTTCTTCGGTCAACGGTGTTTCTATGCTTTCGGGCTTCACGCCCATTACATCGCCAATTACCTGCGCCATCTGGGCTGAATGACCGAACTTGCTATAATAACGGATTGCTATTTTCATATTCTTACTTTGTTTTTAAACTATCATATTCTCTATTTCTTCTCTATGCTCAAAGAGCGTGCATCCGCCTGTATGTTCCCAGCCGAGTGCCTTGGCTGCACGAATCTTGCGGAACAGAGGCGACTGGAGTGCCTTTCGGATGCCCATAGTGGCAACATTGCTGTCGCTGAAAGGCGAGAACGGACAAGGTTCGGCCGAGCCGTCAGGACCGATGTGAAAGAATCCACGACCAGATGCAAGACATCCGCCAAGAGCCTTCTCGTCGCCGGGGAACGACAGGAAGATAATGTCGGCATAGGCATTACGACGCTCTTCCAAAATGGACTCCATTTCTGCCACATGTTCATCGTCGAAAGCAAGATGTTCAGTACCCTTTTCTGTCGGGACATATTCTACATAAAACACGATTTTGCAGCCATATCCTCGCAACGTGTCGATAAATTGCGGCGAAGTCACAAGACGATAATTCTCTGTGGTTACCGTGATGCTCGTGCCGAAAAAGAGGTCTTCCTCCTTCAGCATTTCCATAGAGTGCATGGCACGCTTGAAAACTCCCTGACCTCGGCGCTCGTCTGTACCCATAGCCGTTCCTTCGATGCTGATGATGGGCACCATGTTAAGATGCTCCTTCAAGAATTTTATGTAAGAAGGACCGATGAGCGTTCCGTTGGTGAAAATCGGGAAAATCATGTCTTTCACCTCGGCAATTTTTTCAAGAATGTCTTTCCTCATGAAAGGCTCGCCGCCGGCAATAAGCGAGAAGTTGATGCCCAAGTCGGCAACCTCGTTGAAGATGGTTTGCCATTGTTCGGGAGTCAGAGTTGCTTTCTGATTTGCCTCCTCGTCCTCGGCAATTCCGTTGCTGCGCGCATAGCATCCTTTGCAATGCAGGTTGCAGGTGGTAGAGATGCTGCTGATGAGGAATGGCGGCACTTCAAGTTCTTCCTGCTCCAGCATCTTCTTGCGCCGCTTCTCCGACTTCTGAAAGAGCGTCTGCATACGGTAGGCGAACTTTGCCTCGCGCGGATTTGACAGTACGCTTTTATAGGCTTTCGCCATAATGTTGCGGATGCTGTTGCTCATGTAGGCTCTTAAATCAAGTGTCTCGTTTGTTGCCATTTTTATCCTATTTTTTATGTTTCGATTATTAAATCGTTTTTTGTGCCGTCGTGCTGTTCGCACTCTCAATTATGCCAACATAGTTTCAACATCCTTCTCAAAGTCCTTAGGCTCTGTGGTTGGAGCGTAACGCTTGATTGTCTCGCCGTCCTTTGAGATAAGGAACTTAGTGAAGTTCCACTTGATGTCGTTGTCCTTCTCCACACTATTGCTGATGGTCTTGAAGAGAGCCTTGGCTGCCTTTGCCTTCAAACCGTTATACTCCTCGGTTGGAGCCTGTGCCTTAAGGTACTCGAAAATCGGTTCTGCATTTGCGCCATTCACGTCGGTCTTCTTCATAATCTGGAAGGTAACGCCGTAATTTATCTGGCAGAACTCCTCAATCTGTCCGTCTGTACCCGGATCTTGCTCCTTAAACTGGTTGCATGGGAAGCCGATGATTACGAGACCTTTGTCTTTGTACTTCTGGTTCAACTCCTCCAGTCCTGCAAACTGAGGTGTGAATCCGCACTTGCTTGCTGTGTTTACAATCAGCAGCACCTTACCTTCAAACTGAGAGAAATCAATCTCCTTTCCTTTGCTTGTTAAAGCCTTGAAATCATAAATCTTTGCCATATCTTATAATTTTATATCGTTTGCGATGTTTTCTGGTTGTAAATATAAGAGAAATAATTTATATCGCAAGCGATTTATTTAAATATTTTAGTCGGATTCGAAAAATACGTCGTTTGCGACAATAAAAACGACAAAATGACACATTCGAAAGCACAATATCATGCTTCACTCATCTCGTTTACAACTTTAAAGCAGTAAGCCGACTACTTCTGTTAATAAACATTAAATAAGCACGGAATTAGCAAATATCCTTTGCTTCTACCCTCTTTTTCTGTTAGATTTGCATTTTGATAGCGGAATAATCTGCTTAAACTTTTCGATATGAAAAATTTCTCACATTCTCGTAGTTTTATTGATACTGGTAATATCTTCGCGCTAGCACAAGACTGCCGAATTGGGAAAAATTAGATACGAATACTAAAAAAAATGAAAATGCTTTTTTGGATTATTTTATTAGTTTGGGTACTTGGGTGGTTCTTGATTTCTTATATTTTTGAACACTTCATTATTCCAAGACACAGAAAATTTTTTGACTGTTTAAGGATTATATTTATGCATATAATTCTGAGTTCTTTGACTATAACTTTCTTTGTACTTTGTTATATTAGCATAAATAAGTATATTACCAAGTATAGAATCGTAAAGAATGAGAAACCAATAAAGGAGTACATCATACAGGGTGTTACTAAAAAACAAGTCAAAATGAATGTATATTATTATTTAATCATTTCGTATAACAATCAGATATATGATGTTTTAATTAATAGAGAACAATGTAATGATAACTCTATACAGAAAATGAAATTATACTATGACAAAACACACAACGAAGTGTTCGAAGCTAAAAAATCAAAAGAATGCCATTGGGAAATTATTTTTGTATGCTTTTCTATCGTCGTTGGATTTGCTTCAGTTTTCAGAATATATTATTATTGGAAAGATAGGAACGAAAGAAAAAGAAATATAAAACGAAAAAAAGAGCAATATAATCGTGCCTACACAAAAAACAGTCAGTCATAAAGAATAAAAAAGCAATTCGCCAGAATTACTTTCGGGAAACTGGCGAATTGCATTTTTTGTTCTGAAAGAATCCGAGAACTTTATTTCACCTTAAATTCATTGCTAAGTTTAAATCCGCGGAGGAAACTTTCAACGTCCATGCGTTTCTTTCCTGCAATCTGAAGTTCCTTTATGCGGAGGTAGCCGTCGTGCAATGCGATGTCGAACGACTTCTTTCCGTCGGTACGAACAGAGCCGACCGTTCCGCCCTCGCCTATCAGTTTTTCGGTTGCAAATAGTTTCATAACCAATTCCTTGCCATCGGGAGCAACGAGAGTTGTCCATGCGGCTGGGTATGGCGACAATCCTCGCACAAAGTCGTAAACTTGCTTTGTTGCCTTGTTCCAGTCAATCATACAAGTCTCCTTGAAGATTTTTGGAGCAGGACGAAGTTCCGTGCAATCGCACATCTCGCTCTGTGGAATAGACTTGACTGTTCCGGCAATGATGTTATCGACTGTTTCAAGAACGAGGTCGCCGCTCAAGGCCATAAGTTTGTCGTGAACCACCTCCACATTGTCGTCATCGGCAATCGGAATCTTAACTTGCTGGATAACATCGCCAGTATCAATCTCGTGCTTCAGGAAGAAGGTTGTCATTCCTGTTTCCGTATCACCGTTAATTACAGCCCAGTTGATTGGGGCTGCTCCGCGATAGTGAGGCAGAAGCGATGCGTGAGCGTTGAACGTGCCGAAACGTGGCATGCTCCACACAACTTCGGGCAACATTCTAAAGGCTACAACAATCTGCAAATCGGCCTTTAGAGAGCGAAGTTCCTCAACGAAGGCCTCATCCTTCAGTTTTACAGGTTGCATCACCTTCAAGCCCTTCTCCACGGCATATTTCTTTACCGCACTTTCCGAAAGCACATCCTGATGACGACCCATCGGCTTGTCGGGCATCGTTACCACACCTACAACGTTATATCCGCCTTCAACAAGGCGTTTTAGGCTCTCCACAGCAAACTCGGGAGTGCCCATATATACTATACGCAAATCTTCTTTCGTCATGTTCAAGTGTTTTTAGGGGTTAATACTAATCTTCTGACATGTCGGCAAGAACCTGTCTGTAAGTGCTGAATATCTGCGACTTAGACACAAAACCGACATACTTGTCATCTCCGTCGACAACTGGCAGATGCCATACCTTGCTCTTCTCGAATTTCTGCATAACTTCTTCCATCGTGTCGGTTGTAAGAAGTTTTTCGGGACAAGAAATCATCAGTCCCTCAACGCGGAAACGCTGATATAGTTCGGTTCGGAACATCAGATGGCGAATCTGGTCCATCTTTACCATTCCAAGCAGATGTCCTGCGCCGTCTACGACTGGATATATATTTCGTTTACTGTTACTTATCACCTTTACGAGATCGCCCAAATTCATACCAACTGTAACTGGGTCATACACATGTTCGATAACCGTATCGAGGCTCATCAGAGTCCATATTGCACGGTCTTTGTTGTGCGTAAGCAACTCGCCCTTTTTTGCCAGTCGCATTGAGTAGATGCTGTGAGGCTCGAAGATGATGATGGTGAGATATGCGCATACCGCAACAATCATCAGCGGCATGAAGAGGTCGTATCCTCCTGTCAGTTCGGCAATCAGAAAGACGCCCGTCAGAGGTGCGTGCATAACGCCGCTCATCAGTCCTGCCATGCCAAGAAGCGCGTAGTTCTTCTCCTGAATGAAGAACCATCCGCCGATGTACGAGTTCCACATTCGCGAGAAAATGAAGCCCGAAACGCAGCCGAGAAACAGACTTGGTGCAAAGATTCCACCGCAACCACCCGCGCCGTTGGTAGAACTCGAAGCGTAGACCTTAAACAGCACAATCAGAATAAGATACAGAATCAGTAATCGCGCGCTGCCGGCAAAGAGCGAATTTTTCATTACTTCGTTCCAGTCGTCCAGATTCGTTCCGTTGAGCAGAAGCTCGATAGTCTCGTAACCCTCGCCGTAGAGCGGTGGAAAGAGGAAGATGAGAGCCGCCAGAACAACCGAACCAATGGCAAACTTGACGTACCACTTCTTCAGTTTGCGGAAGATATCCTCGTAGGCATTCATCGCTCTCGTAAAGTAGAGCGAAACCAGTCCGCACACGATGCCGAGCAATACACACGCCGGAATGTGGCTTACCTGAAACGGGTCGTCCAAGTGGAAGCGAAACATCGCCTCCGTTCCGTTGAAGAGATATGTGAAACTTGCAGCCGTTACGCACGATACGAGCAGCGGCAAGAGCGATGCCATCGTCAAGTCAATCATAAGCACCTCGAGGGTGAAGACGAGTCCGGCAATCGGCGCTTTGAAGATTCCCGAAACAGCACCAGCCGCACCGCATCCGATGAGGAGCATCAGCGTCTTGTGCTCAAGTTTGAAGATGCTTCCAAGGTTTGAGCCGATGGCAGAACCCGTAAGCACGATTGGCGCCTCGGCTCCGACCGAACCGCCGAAACCAATGGTTATGGCACTGGCAATGACGCTCGTCCAAGTGTTGTGCCGCTTAATCTTTCCCTGATTTCGAGAAATGGCATAGAGAATCTTGGTTACTCCATGCCCGATATCATCCCTGACAATGTATCTGATAAAGCAACTTGTGATGTAAATACCCACTATCGGGTAAACCAGATACAACCAGTTCGCTCCTGTCGAATCGAAGCGTTCTGTAAGCAAGTGCTCTATGTTACCAATAAGAGTCTTCAGTATAAGCGCAGCAAGAGCCGTTCCTATACCCACAATGAAACTAAGGAGAAGAATGAACCTCTTTTCGGGTATATTCTTCTCGCGCCACTGGATGAATCTCTCCAGCCTTGTCAACTCAGTTTGGTCTTCAATCGTCATTGTTTAAGAATGATTATATTTTTTCGGGAATTATCTTTTGAATGATTTTTATTCTCTTATCACCTGCACCTCTCCGCCAGCGCCGAGTTTGATGATGCTCGACGGCTTCGCGCCGCCCTTCTCGTTCTGTCTTACCCCGACAATATAATCGACGGCATTCTTAATCTCGTCGCTGATGTCGGCAAAACTCTTTGGCGAAGGCTCTCCGCTGATGTTCGCACTTGTTGAGACAACCGCCTTGCGGAATCTGAAGCACAGTTGCTTGCTGAATTCCTCGTTGGTGACGCGTATTCCAACGCTTCCGTCCTCGGCAAGGAGGTTTGGAGCAAGATTTCGCGCGCCGTCGTAGATAACTGTCAGCGGTTTGGTTGAGAGCTCTATCAAATCCCACGCTACTAGCGGAACATCCTTTACATAGAAATCAATTTTCGCCTCGCTGTCTACAAGGCAGATAAGTGCTTTTGAATCAGCGCGTTTTTTTATCTCATAGACTTTCTTTACAGCCTCCTCGTTGGTGGCATCGCAACCGATGCCCCAGATGGTATCTGTTGGATAGAGAATGACGCCGCCATTGCGCATCACCTCTACCGCTTTCTTTATTTCTTCGTTATAATTCATCAGAACTCACTTGTAAAGTGGAACTTTATATGGTCGAAATCGCTCTGTGCCATTTGCAGAACGTAGTTAGAATCAGCCAAGAATACATCTCTGCCCTCGCGGTCTTTCGCCATAAACTGATACTTTCGCTTCTTGAACGCCTCGAGTTGAGCGGGGTCGTCGCACTCAATCCAACAAGCCTTGTAGAGGCTTGCCGGTTCCCAACGGCACTTCGCATTATACTCGTTTTCAAGACGATACTGAATTACCTCGAACTGCAACTGACCTACAGTACCAATCAACTTACGACCGTTGAACTGGTTTACGAAGAGCTGTGCAACGCCCTCGTCCATAAGTTGTTCGATACCCTTGTTAAGCTGCTTTGTCTTCATTGGGTCGGCATTTTCGATATACTTGAACATCTCTGGCGAGAAACTTGGCAGACCAACGAAATGCAAATCCTCGCCCTCGGTAAGAGTATCGCCGATTTTGAAGATTCCATTATCTGGCAGACCGATGATATCGCCCGGATAAGCCTCGTCGATTGTACTCTTGCGCTGTGCCATGAACTGTGTTGGCGAAGAGAATCGGACTGTCTTGCCATTGCGCACATGCAGGTAAGGATTGTTACGGACGAACTTGCCCGAACAAATCTTGCAGAACGCAATACATGAGCGGTGATTAGGGTCGATATTTGCCGTAATCTTAAAGATGAATCCTGTGAATTTAGGTTCGGTTGGAACAACCTGACGCTCTTCTGCCTTTGTTGGACGCGGACTTGGCGCAATCTTAACGAAACAGTCAAGCAACTCCTGAACACCGAAATTGTTCAGGGCCGAGCCGAAGAACACTGGAGCGACCTCGGCATCGAGATATGTATTTACATCGAACTCTGGATAAACACCGTCTACAAGTTCCAAGTCGGCACGAAGTTTCTCGGCATCAGCATCACCAACCTGATTGTTAAGGTCGTCTGAGTTGATATCTACAGCCACCTTCTCCGTAACCTTCTGTTTGTTAGGAGTGAAGAGGTTGAGTTGGTGCTCGTATATGTTGTAAACGCCCTTGAACTTAGCACCTTGGTTTATAGGCCATGAAAGAGGACGGACCTTAATCTGAAGTTGCTCCTCAATCTCGTCGAGAAGGTCGAACGGGTCTTGTCCCTCGCGGTCCATCTTGTTGATGAACACGATTACCGGAGTTTTGCGCATACGGCAAACCTCCATCAGTCGGCGTGTCTGCTGCTCAACGCCCTTTGCGCCGTCAATCACGATGATTGCGCTGTCTACGGCCGTAAGCGTGCGGAATGTATCCTCGGCAAAGTCTTGGTGTCCCGGAGTATCAAGGATGTTCACTTTGTATCCCTCATAGTCGAACTCCATCACGGATGTTGTAACCGAGATACCGCGCTGCTTCTCAATCTCCATCCAGTCGGATGTTGCAGTCTTCTTTATCTTGTTGTTCTTAACTGCACCTGCCACCTGAATCTGACCTCCGAAGAGCAGGAATTTCTCGGTAAGGGTTGTCTTACCAGCATCAGGGTGCGAAATAATCGCGAACGTACGTCTTCTTTCTATTTCGTTCATTTAATAAAATTATTTGAGTTTAGCAATGCATTCAGCCAGACTGTCTTCCCAATATGGCACCTCTATGCCATATGTCTGCTTGATTTTTGTCTTGTCGAGCACGCTGTAATGTGGGCGTGCTGCCGGAGTTGGATATTCCTCGGTGTGGAGAGGATTAACCTTGCAAGTTTTTATGCCGGCTATGCGATGTATTGCCTTTGTAAAATCATACCATGAGATTGTTCCTTCGTTGCTGAAGTGATATACTCCGGGAACTATGCCCTTGTTTATTACCGTCATGATGGCGTCGGCAAGGTCGCCTGCGTATGTTGGAGTTCCAATCTGGTCGAAGATTACGCCAAGCTGTTCCTTTTCCTTGCCAAGGCGAATCATCGTCTTAACGAAGTTGTTGCCGAATGTAGAGTACAGCCATGCCGTGCGGATGATGACTGTATTCTTGCAATGAGCCTGAGCGTTCTGCTCGCCTGCAAGTTTTGTGCGTCCGTACACGCTGTTAGGGCATGTAGACTCAGTTTCTTTGTATGGAATGTGAGCCGTTCCGTCGAACACATAGTCGGTAGAAATCTGGATAAGCGCACCGCCGCGTGTCTCAACCGCCTCGGCCAAATAGCCCGGAGCGATATTGTTCAGCAGGTTGGCAAGTTCTTCGTTCTCCTCTGCCTTGTCTACGGCCGTATATGCTGCACAGTTTACAATGCAGTCAATCTCGTTGTCCTTAACGAACGACATCACCGCGTCTCGGTTTGTAATGTCGAGTTCGGCAACATCGGTAAAAAAATAGTTATATTGTGTATTCTTGGCAGCCTGAAGCTGCATCTCGTTTCCTAACTGACCATTGCAGCCTGTTATCAATATATTCTTCATTCTTTTCAAAGATATTATAGTTCTAATTCTCCTTTTTTCTGTTGTGTGTAATAGTCGCTCAGCATCCCGAGCAGCGTTGTAATGTCCTTGACAGCCTTCTCGGTATCGGGATTTACAGGCTTCTTCTGAAGTCTGAGCATCATAACGCCGTAGAGCGCATCGAAGCAGTTTTCAATCTCCGAGATATCCTTGCGGTCGCCCTTATTCCTTATCTCCACGATGTAAGGCAGAGCCTTGTAGTAAGCCTGCGAGTAGAAACGGAACTTGTCGCTCTTTAGCAGACTGTCGTGAAGGTCGGTGAGGTTGATAATCACGTTTTTGTTTATCTGTATGTGACCTGATTCCATCACCTGCTCGCTGCGCATCATCTCGATGATGTTTCCGTACCACTCAACAAGTTCAGCCATCTGCTGCTCGGTTGGGTTGAACTTTGTGAGATAGTTGTCTTTAAGAGCATCGATGTCGAACTTATACGCTCTTATTATATCCTCAATCTGCCACATGTATATGAGATATTCGCAGATATTCTGCTCTCTCAGTTTCTTAGCAATATACATATCTGAATAAAACGTTTTTTAGTGAAACGACAGACCGGCCCATGTGAGAATGAAGCCGAGAATTGACACAATCATGACGATAACACCTATCACGCGGTTCAGAATCCAGATGGTCTTCTCCTGCGAGTTTGTCCTCACCTTGTCAATGAAATATGTGAGACACAGCCACCATGCCAGCGCACCGATAAAGATGCTTATGAAACCTACGATCTGCATAAGATGGTGATTCTTCTCGCTGTCGGACACCACAAAATTAAACCGGGCAAAGAATGCTATAAACAGAAATATGACGAGAGGATTGCTCAGCGTAATAAAAAAGGCTGACGAGCAGTTGCTTACAAGCGTTCCTTTTTTGTTTGACGTAGGGCGGATATTCTTTTCCGGCTTACTTCTGAACGTGTACACACCAAAGATGAACAGCAGAATACTGCCTACAAGTTGCAGGTAGAACATATTGCGCTCATTCTCTATAAAATCAACCACAAAACTCAATGCAAAACCGGTGACAAAGGCATAAAGCATATCGCTTATAGCCGCTCCCAATCCCGTTACAAAGCCGTACCATCTGCCCTTGTTCAGCGTGCGCTGAATGCAGAGTATTCCAACAGGACCCATCGGGGCTGACACAATCACACCAATCAGCAATCCCTTCTCTAATATTTCAAAAAACTTTAATGCTTCTATCCAATACATACCAATTTGCAAAATTGCAATTTTTTTACGAATTTAAGAAATTATTACCAAAATATTTTTACCAACAAGGAAATTATATTGTCAAAACGTTCATTTTTAATGAAACGCGATGCCATTTTCAGATATAACCGTTTTTTTGTCGTTTTAATTTTGCACACTCGGACATAAATCGCACAGAAAACCCGATTAGTTGAGCGTTTTTTCTTATTTTTGCACAAATATAATAATCAAAAAAGGAAAATGAAACACATCGAACTGACTCGGGCGGAAAGCGCGGCTCTGAAGGGAATAGCAATCTTGTTCATTGCCCTGCACAACTTTTTTCACTGGCTGCCGTTTGCCGTATCCGAAAACGAATATCAGTACAATTACTACAAGACATACCACATGTACGAGCATGTAAAGCAACTGAGTCCTAATCTACTTATCGACTTCTTCTCGTACTTCGGACACTACGGCGTGCCTGTCTTTGTGTTTCTCAGCGGCTACGGAATGGCAAAGAAATATGAGAGCGGAAAGCCCGTTCCGTCGTTTCTGAAGTTCACATCGTACAACTTTCTGAAGTTCTGGAAACTGATGATTCTTGCCTACGTCCTCTTCTTCGTTGCCGATTTCTACTATCACAACTATTCGGTTTGCAGTCGTTGGAATGTGGTCGATGTGCTGTGCAACTTCACCTATATCGTCAATCTTCTACCAAATCCCGACAAGAACGTATATCCGGGGCCATACTGGTACTTCTCGCTAACCCTTCAACTTTACTTTTTCTACTATCTGCTGATAATGCGCACCGGACGTCGTGTTCTGAGCGTAAGCATCGTAACATCTATTTTGCTTCAGGCGGTGGCAATGTTCTACATCGATGCTCCAGGACAGCACGATGCCATTCAGTATCTGCGCTATAATTTTGTAGGCTCGCTCCTGCCGTTCTGCATGGGCGTATGGATGGCGCGCTATCCTATTCCGTTTAACCGATGGATGGCAGTTCCTGCTGCCGGAATAACTGTGCTGTGCTGTTTCAATGCACTTAGCTGGCTTGCCGCACCGTTCTTCGTGGTGGTTATGGCGGTGTGCTTCATAAAGTTCGTACATCCGAAGGGAATAAATGCTCTGGCATGGCTCGGTGCATTGTCGAGCTATGTGTTCGTAATCCACCCAAGCATACGACTCTTTACTATTGGCTGGGGAAAGAGCGGATCGCCCTATCTTGCTGCGCTGACCTACATGGCCGTAACTCTCGTTCTCGCCATCGGTTACAAATGGCTTTTGTCAAAGGTTTCAAAGAAGAAATAACTGATATCGGCTTTTTCGTGTGTTCTGCGCGATTTTGCAATAATATGCGAAATAATGAATCGTTATGCAGGAAACAGTCCAAAAGCAACTTTCAAGGTCGAAGGAAGTAAGATTCAACATAGAGGCAAGTAAGCCGGAAGGTACGGAGTAGGTACGGGGTAGCTACGGGGAAGGTACGTTCAAGATACGTTCAAGGTACGAGGAAGGTTCGTTCAAGGTACGAGGAAGGTACGTTCAAGGTACGAGGAAGGTACGTTCAAGGTTCGGAGAAACAAGCCGGAAGGTAGCTTCTTCATTGCAACATCCAAGCCACAGGTAAGCCGTACATAAGCCACAACAGTTTATCAAGGTAGCCTACCAATATGGTTAAGTTCTTAATATTCCGCTGTCAAGCGTAAGAATAGTAATTTTGGGAATGGCGACAAATTCTGCACTATTCTGCAAAAAAAAAATAGGGAACGGAAAAATCCGCTCCCTATTTTTATATTTCAGATTTTACTAAGTATTATCCAACCTGTGAACCTGGCTTAACGTCGCGCAAAACAGATGTTACGCTAAGCGAACCGTCGAAATTCTC
Source organism: Bacteroides sp. Ga6A2 (assembly GCF_000702225.1). Classification (NCBI taxonomy): domain Bacteria; kingdom Pseudomonadati; phylum Bacteroidota; class Bacteroidia; order Bacteroidales; family Bacteroidaceae; genus Bacteroides; species Bacteroides sp. Ga6A2. The sequence continues at coordinate 17,118 of NZ_JNKX01000015.1, forward strand.
GGCACTCAGAATCATACCGCAGCTCTCCATGCCCATCATCTGACGAGGTGCAAGGTTTGCAACGAACAGAACGTTCTTGCCTACAAGTTCCTCTGGCTCGTAGTGCATTGCGATACCGCTAAGGATTGTGCGCTCCTTGCCGCTTCCGTCGTCGATGCTGAACTTCAGAAGTTTCTTGCTCTTCTTAACCTTCTCGCAAGCAAGGACTTTGCCCACACGAATGTCGAGTTTCTCGAACTGCTCAAAGTCTATGAAATCCTTAACCGGCGCAGCCTTGTAGTTTGCAGCCTCGTTAGCCTTAACCGTGTCTTCGAGTTTCTTTATCTGAGCATCGATTACATCGTCCTCAATCTTCTCGAACAACAGAGATGGCTTTGCAAGCTGCCTGCCTGCTGGCAACAAGTCGGTGCTTCCGAGGGCATCCCACTCGAATGTCTCCATGTTAATCATCTCGCGGAGTTTCTTGCTGCTGAATGGCAAGAACGGCTCGAATGCGATGGCAAGATTTGCCGTAAGCTGAAGGCTTATGTTGATGACAGTCTTAACGCGCTCTGGGTCGGTCTTGACAACCTTCCAAGGCTCGCAGTCGGCGATGTACTTGTTACCGATTCGGGCAAGATTCATAGCCTCCTTCTGTGCATCGCGGAACTTGAATGCTTCGAGCAGAGCCTCGAGTTTTTCCTTAACGTCCTTAAATTCAGCAAGAGTCTGCTTATCGTAGTCGTTAAGCTCGCCGCAAGCTGGCACAACGCCATCGTAGTACTTCTGAGTAAGCTGAAGAGCACGGTTCACGAAGTTTCCGTAAACGGCTACAAGTTCGTTGTTGCAGCGAGCCTGATAGTCCTTCCAAGTAAAGTCGTTGTCCTTTGTCTCAGGAGCGTTGGCTGTAAGAACATAGCGCAACTCATCCTGACGGTTAGGCATATCAACCAGATACTCATCGAGCCAAACGGCATAGTTCTTACTTGTACTTATCTTGTTGCCCTCGAGGTTGAGGAACTCGTTGCTTGGCACGTTGTCTGGCAAGATGTAACCGCCGTGAGCCTTAAGCATAGCAGGGAACACGATGCAGTGGAACACGATGTTGTCCTTTCCGATGAAGTGGATAAGGCGTGTAGAATCATCCTTCCACCATGTTTCCCAATTGCCGCGCTCTGGATGAGCGTCGCAAAGTTCCTTTGTGTTTGAGATGTAGCCGATAGGTGCATCGAACCACACATAAAGAACCTTTCCTTCTGCGCCCTCTACAGGCACTGGGATTCCCCAGTCAAGGTCGCGTGTTACGGCACGAGGCTTCAAGCCGCCGTCGAGCCAGCTCTTGCACTGTCCGTACACGTTGCTTCTCCACTCCTTGTGGTCTTCGAGAATCCACTTCTCGAGCCACTGCTGATCCTTGTCGAGTGGCAAGTACCAGTGGCTTGTAGCCTTCTTAACCAACGGATTACCGCTCTCGGCATTGTAAGGGTTGATAAGTTCCTCAGGACTAAGGGTTGAACCGCACTTCTCGCACTGGTCGCCATAGGCATCGGCAGCATGACAGTGCGGACATTCGCCGCGGATATTACGGTCTGTCAGGAAGTGACCTGTCTGCTCGTCGTAATACTGTTCTGATGTCTGCTCAATGAACTTACCGTTATCGTAGAGAGTTCTGAAGAAGTCGCTTGCAAACTTATGGTGAGTTTTGCTTGTTGTGCGACTGTATATGTCAAAACTGATGCCGAATTTCTCGAACGAGTCTTTGATAATGTTATGGTAGCGGTCTACCACCTCCTGCACGGTTATGCCCTCTTTTCTTGCGCGAATAGTAACAGGCACGCCGTGCTCATCAGAGCCACCAATAAACATCACGTCCTTCTTCTTCAGGCGCAGGTAGCGCACATAGATATCCGCAGGAACATACACACCAGCCAAATGACCGATATGCACGCCGCCGTTGGCATAAGGAAGGGCTGACGTAACCAAGGTTCGTTTGTATTTATTTTCTCCCATCTATATTATTGATTATATTTGTTTTCTTTTCGGAGTGCAAAATTAAACATAATATTTGAAGAAGAAAAAACAAAACATATTTTTTTCGGCTTTTACTTGAACTTCTTGCCAGAGCCCCATGCCTGACCTACGCTGTCGCCCACCACGCGGTATGCGTTAGAAGATGAGTCGAAGACAACAGGCTTGAGTTTAGTGAGGTCAACCTTGCCATCTGTAAGGATACTCTCGTCGGCACTCCAGTTTACCACCTCGCCCACGACGCGCGCTCCGCCTCTGTCGTTGTCCTCCATAGAAACGACGCGGCACTCGAGCGTAAGCTTGTACTGCTCGATGATTGGCGCATCAACGTTTGGACTTGGCTTTGCCGTGAATCCGGCGCGCTCAACCTTGTTAGGCACATCGTTTCCGCTTACCAGGCCGAAATAGTCAGACTGCTCAATATCGTCGGCAGTGGCGAAACTTACGGTGAAAGCCTTCTTCAGGCGAAGGTTGCTTGTTGTTTTGTGAGCCGAAAGTTCGAACGTTATCTGATTCATTCCGCACTGACCGCCCCACGCAGCCATCATCACGTCGGGAACCTGTTTCTCGTCGTATGTTGCAATCATAATGCAAGGCAGTGGAGTGATTACGGGGTGCTGTGCACCGAAATTCTTTCGGCCTTCAACATCTTTCGCCTGCACCTTTTCGTTTACATTAACATTCTCGTTGTTCTGACTTTTTTTCTGCTCGCTGCAAGCAAACAGAGCCGTCAGCAGGGCTACGGCAAATAAAGTTTTCTTCATAGCTTCTAATCTTAAATTTTACATCCTCGCAAAAATAGTAAAATAAATTTCATTTTCGTATTTTTCGGGATGAATTATTGCTAATTATAACAGAAGATTACATAAAAGTGCCTCCTGAGGATTTTTAAGACTTCCATCGCCACGTTTTGCGCAAGAGTCTTGACAATCTGTGACCGATGGTTCGCAGATGAAAGTTCTTTCCAACGACGATGATAACCACCGCTAACAGAATGAGCACAATGCCCACGGCAAGCCTTAGCGAGAAGGATTCGCCAAACACCAGAACACCCACAGCCACGGCGGTTAGAGGCTCGAGCGCGCCCATAATAGCCGTTGGAGTTGCCCCTACCTCGTGAACGGCGATGGTCATGAGAACGAGCGAGAGGATTGTCGGCACAACGCCAAGCCAGCACGCAAAGAACCAAGCGCGGGGCGATGGCGGAAACTGCAAATGCAACTCGGGCGAAGTAAGCGAGAAAAGCAAAAGCGTAAGCATACACGACAGCAGAACATAGAACGTGAGTTTGAGCGACGACATACGGATGCTCGACTGATTAACGTAGATTATGTACAGAGCATACGACAGCGACGACAGCATCACGAGCGCGATCCCCACCGTGCTGAGTGTTGCGCCCTCGCCTCCCCTATAGAGCAAGGCGATGCCTGCAAGCGACAGTAAAATAGACAAAACCGTAGATTTTGTTACCCGTTCCTTGAAAAATATCGACATAATCACCGCCACCAAAACCGGGTAGACAAACAGAATGGTTGATGCAATTCCGGCATCCATGTATCTGAAACTGAGATAGTAAGTTATACTCGAAATGGCAAACATAACACCGAGCGTCATCAGCACTTTAAATTCGTGCAGAGTTACGCCTAACGGCTTGCGCTTAATCATCAGCAACACACCCAAAATTGCCGCAGCCAGCGAAAAACGGTAAAAAAGCACCGACGAGGTGTTTACGCCCTCGGCATACAACGGCAGCGCGCCAAGCGGATTCGTTCCGTAGAACACCGCCGCCAAAATTCCACAAATTATCCCTTTATTCTCTTTTAACCTTGCAAAATTTCCCATCTCAATACATGTTCAAACAATCTTCCTATTCGCAATAAAAATGATCAACCGCTATAGACACGTTCAATCCCGGAACGAGAGGCTGTACCTCGGCTGTAAGCGCAGCCACAAGCGCGGCATCGTCGTGGACGGAAATGTCGGGAACAACATCTACGGCAAGTAGATTTTCCTTCTCGGAATAATAAAATCCGTGAACCTGAAGAATCTCGGCATGAGCCGCCAGCGTCTGCATCACCTTTGACTGAAGTTCTGCTCTTCGGTTTGCACCCGTGGCAACAGCATACACGCCAACCGTCATTATAATTCCGTGCCGCTCGTACATCATGGAGTTTATCTTGCGTGTTACTCCGTGAATCTCGTGAGCCGACATCGTGTCGTAAACACTAACGTGAATAGAGCCTATCATTACATCGTGTCCGTAACTGTGCAGAATGAGGTCGTACACTCCCAGAACGCCATCTACAGCCGCCGCTTCCTGCTTTATCTGCTTTGTGAACTCAGCCGACAGACGCGAACCGAGAAGTTCGTTCACCGGCGATTTCAGCATCTCCACTCCGGCTTTGATGATTACCGCCGATATCAGAACGCCAAGAATGCCGTCTAAAGAAACGCCGAAAAGCATTGTAACGCCAGCAGAAATGAGCGTTGTGAGCGTGATGAAGGCATCGAACAATGCGTCGGAGCCAGATGCTACAAGCGCGTCGCTCTCAAGAAACTCGCCCTTGCGCTTTACATAGAATCCCAGAATCAGCTTTACAACGATGGCAACGACAATAACCACAAGCGTAACCGTGGTGTATGTCGGAGTGGTTGGATTGAATATCTTCTTTGCCGACTCGATGAGCGACGTGATGCCAGCCGACAGAACGATAACGGCGATAATGATGGCACTAAAATACTCAACTCTGCCGTAACCGAAAGGATGCTCGTGGTCTGCCGGACGCTGCGAAAGTTTTGTCCCGACTATTGTGATTACACTCGACAAGGCATCGCTCAAATTGTTTATGGCATCCATCACAATGGCAACGCTGCCCGACAGTATGCCTATTGCCGCCTTGAAGCCTGCAAGCAGCACATTTGCCACAATTCCTACTATGCTTGTTCTGATTATCTGCGAACTGCGATTCATATTTTTCTTGTTGTCTGGTTGTTTTCTGAAAAACGCTTTGCAAAAGTAAGAAAAATATTCAATATCGCAGACGGAAAGTCCGACAATGCTTATAATTTGTTATACCAGATTACTTTCTGGAAATAAAGCAGCATCCATTCTTCATAATTGTCACGGTTTATGCCACAAAAAGGCCAAAGTCCTTCTTTCGACAAACTGATATTATCTCGTAGCCAATCGAATTCATGGAAATAAGGCAACGCAATATTACATAATGAATCCAAGCCACAATCGCAAGACATTTCACCGTCAAGAACCTTCTGGGCAATATACAAGACGTAATGGCTATAGATTTCTTCATCTGTAAAATTCCAGTTAAGCTCGCAGAGAATTTTGTCGAAAAGCGCCTTGAATTCAAACGGATTCATATTCAGTTCCTCGCCTGCCAACTGAGTTATTCCAGACGTCTGAAAACCGTTCTCCATCATATCCATAGCCCAATATCTAAATTCTTTTGACATTGATTGTCCAGACTTGAATAGGAACAAGATGTTTATTGTGTCGGGGACAATATTGCATATTGAATCTAATTTTACGTTAAACTCTGGCAGACACACAACACAATCATCAGGGACTGTTATTTCCGACGGAACTTCTGACTTTTTGGCGAATATCTTTCTTATCCTTTTCACTATGAATATTATAAGAAGCATCACGAAAACAAGAGGTAATAAAACATAAACAATATTCTCTGCCACCATCGGAGTCACCATCAACCAAAACATAACAAGGATAAGCAGCAATACTTCCAACAAGACAAATAACAAGTGCCAGAATCTATTTATGAATTTCAGAATCATCTTAAATTTTGAACTTTTTAAATCTATGCAAAGATAAGGCGCAAAAACGAAATTAGCAATCGTTTTGCGCCTTATCTTCAATATTCACTTTCTATTTTTCAAACTCCTCTTTCTGCCCAGTCGCCACGGTCGAGACTGCGATAGCCTATTGCCTCGGCAATGTGGTTGGACTTTATCTTCTCCGAGCCTTCGAGGTCGGCAATGGTGCGCGCAACCTTAAGAATTCGGTTGTAGGCGCGAGCAGATAGTTTCAGACGCTCCATCGCCTTGCGAAGCATCTCCATCGATGCCGCATCAGGCTCGGCAAACTGATGAATCATCCGCTCGGTCATCTGGGCATTGCAATGAATTCCATCGAAATCCTTGTAACGCTCCTCCTGAATCTTGCGAGCCTTCACTACACGCTCTCTGATGGCTGCGCTCGACTCGCCCGGCTGCATCTGCGAGAGTTTGGCAAACGGCACCGCCTGAAGTTCGCAATGAATGTCGATGCGGTCGAGCAACGGACCGCTAATCCTGTTCATATAACGCTGAATCTGCCCCGGCGAGCACACACAATGATGCAGTGGGTCGCCGTAATATCCGCACGGGCAAGGATTCATGCTGGCAATCAACATGAACGAGCACGGGAACTCAACGCTGTATTTTGAGCGACTGATGGTGATTTTCCGGTCTTCGAGCGGCTGACGGAGCACTTCGAGAACCGTTCGGGATAGTTCGGGAAGTTCGTCGAGAAAAAGCACGCCGTTGTGCGCAAGACTTATCTCGCCCGGCTGAGGATTTCCGCCTCCTCCCACAAGCGCGACCTGCGATATGGTGTGATGCGGTGAGCGGAACGGACGCTGCGAGATGAGCGACGTGTTTCCTCCGATTTTTCCTGCAATGGAGTGAATCTGAGTTGTTTCGAGGCTCTCAGCCAGCGACAGCGGCGGCAGAATGCCCGGCAATCGCTTTGCCATCATAGACTTTCCTGCTCCCGGAGGACCAATCATTATAAGGTTGTGACCACCGCTTGCAGCCACTTCCATGGCACGCTTAACGCTCTCCTGTCCTTTTACATCGGCAAAATCGAAAGGCGTGTCAACCTGTGCGGCGGCAAACTCAGCGGCGGCATCTACAATGGTTGGCTCGATGGTAGGCACATCGCATCTGAAGAAATCAATAACCTCCGACAACGACTCAACGCCGTAGACCTCAAGTCCACCCACCACGGCAGCCTCGCGCGCATTCACCTTCGGCAGAACGATGCCCACAAATCCTTCGCGCTTCGCCTTCAAAGCCATCGTAAGAGCACCGCGGATTGGCTGGAGAGTTCCGTCGAGGCCTAACTCGCCCATTATCATAAACTTGTTGAGCTTGCTCTGTGCTACGTCCAGAACCTCGGTAGCCGCCAGAATGCCGATGGCAAGAGGCAAATCGAACACCGTGCCCTCTTTTTTGATGTCGGCAGGAGCCATATTGATGACAATCTGCCTTGTCGGGAGTTTTATTCCGGCCTGAGTTATGGAAGTCATTATTCGTTCGTGACTCTCGCGAACGGCTACATCGGGCAACCCGACGAGAAAGAACTTTATTCCGCGCGATGCGTCTACTTCGATAGTTATTGTCGATGCCTCTATTCCCTGCACCGAAGCCCCATAAACTTTAGATAACATTGTCGTTGCTTTGTTGCTTTGTTGCTTTGTTGTTATATTATTGTATAGTTTTTCGGAAAAATCAGAGTACTTTTTGAGGATTACTGACTAATCCTCAAAAAGTACTCTAACATTGGCAGGTAATTGTTTGTCGGTATCGAGCGGTTTACGCTTATAATAGTAAACAAACAGTTGATGCGCCGAGTTGTATTCAACACTGTACTTGTCTACCTTATACATTCCGTCTTTTAAACCAAAGTTGACAGCCCAGTCTATAAGATCTTGAGATGCGCAAACATACTTTGCGTAGCCTCTTGGAATTGTAATGCTCATTGTTAATAGATTTTAATAATGTTTTCTGTTTTTCGATTGCAAATATAATGCTTATATTTCAAACTTTAATTAAAAATATCTGCGTTTAATCTATAAAATTTACTAATTCGTAGATAATAAAAATTAAGTTTCTTTAACAATATGACTATTGTTTTTTTGTAACAATAGTATTGTTCAATATATTAGCAAAATGTATTAAAGTTATGGTTTATGTTGAAAAGCATTTTTTAATTATCTGCTTTCTCAACGTCATTTTTGTTGCCCGAAAGACTGTTTTTGTAGTCCGACGGAATGACGAGTTTGCGTATTTCGGCATTGCCCATGCGAGGAATGTCGGCAATGGTACAGCCGTCGAAACAAGCCTGAATAACTCTGTCGAACAAACCGTGTCCGATGGCAAGAACGCACTTTCCGTCGTATTCCCGACTGACGTACTCGAGGAATTGAGCGGCACGAGAGAACATCTGCTCAACCGACTCAACATCGGCTGGAAATTCGCGACCCTTCAAGTCTGGAATGTGAGCACCAGTCAGACTTCCCCAGTCGCGTTCGCGCAGCAGACGGCATTTTTCTATCGGCATGTCAAGATAGCGGCTCACAGGCGCAGCCGTGTCCAGACATCGCTGCAAATCGCTGCTCAGAAGAACATCAATTTTCTCCTGAACGCTTTTCTGCAACTGAAGGCAAAGACCATCTGCCTGCTCCCTACCTTTTGGGGTAAGGCAGCCAGGCAGATGACCTTGCAGTATCTGTGCTACATTCTCTTCTGTCTCTCCGTGTCGAGCAAGATAAAGTGTAAGCATAAATATTTAATTGTTAGTCTTTTACAATACCTGCGGCATACTCGCCCATCGCCTTGTAACCGGCAGGATTAAGATGAAGCCAGTCGTCGCTGAATTCCTTCTTCAGGCAATCAGGATGCTCAGGATTGCGAACAAGCTGGTCGAAATCGATAACTCCGTCGAAACTTCCAGATGTTCTAATCCATTCATTTACAGTCTGGCGCATAGCCTCGTGGAAATAGCTGTACCAACCGTTGCCCTTGAACGGAGTGATTGTTCCGCCGTAGACCTTCATACCTGCCTTGTGAGCCTTGTCAATCAGCACCTTATATCCGTCGATGAGCTTTGCAACAATCTCGTCGTACTTGCCGTTAGAACAGCCGATATCGTTGATTCCTTCGAAGATAATAAGCTTGCTGACATTCTGCTGACCAAGGATATCGCGGTCGAAACGAATCATTGCAGGCTCTGAGATTCCGCCCCAAAGAACGCAGTTTCCGCCGATGCCGAGATTCAGCACACCGTAAGGCTTCTGCATGTCGGAAAGAGACTGCGACATGATGTCTGTCCAGCGATTCTGCTTGTCTGTAGTTGTACCGCGACCATCGGTAATTGAATTTCCGAGAACAGCGATTGCCGAAAGTTCTGATTTGACCTCAATCTTCGAGATGTTGTACCAATGTACAACCTTCTCAACAGTCTTGAACGGTTTGTTCGGCTTAACCTCGCCTTGCGCTATGTATGATGTTGTGCGCGAACCGCGATGCGATGTTGCATTCTCTGGAACTTTTGCACCGTAACAAACTGTGATGCTGAGGTTTGTATAAGGCTTGATACCTTTCTTGCAGACATCAGAAACGACCTTTCCCTTGGCTGGGATAACGACATTGCGCTTTCCGCCAAACGTCAGATAGACAGCCTCTTTTACATTTATGTCGCACGAATCCTTTGCCGGAGCAACATACACCGCCTTAATCTCAACATCGCCCGAGCCAAACTCGTTGCCAAGTTCCATACGGAAAGTATTGTCAATGCCACTGATTGACGGACGAACAATCTGACGGACAGATGTGTTTGCCAGACTCATCTTAGGCATATCGCCCTTACCCGTGTATTCCATGGCTGTTGCCCATGTTCCTGTCCATTTCTGAGCACTTGCGCCGATGGCTACGGCACACAAGGCTGCAATTAAAAATGATTTCTTCATTATCCTATTTCTTAATATAATTTTTTAGAGTTTGAATGTTTCCTTCGGTCCGAGGAACGATTTCTTCACGCCTCCGAGGTAAATCATGATTTTCTGGAACACAAGAGCATTGTCGAGCGGACGGATGCGCAACGTATGACTACCTTTCCCGATGTGGAACTGCGACTTGCTGTCGATGCACTGCATTGCCTGAATCATTCCGAGTTCGCCGTTGTAGTCGCCGTTGATGTTCAGTTCTTTCTCCTCGCCGCCGTCGATGCTTATGGCATAGCGAAGTCCGGTATTGTTGAAGTTAAGCGTCGGAGCGAAGCGTATAACGACAGATGCGTCGGCCTCAGAAACGGTCTCGAAATCATATTCAAGCCACATTTTGCTTGGCAGAGTTGTTACCGGCATCGTCGTGATTCCGCTCAACGTTCTGCCAACCTCAGGAATCACGGTCCACTTGGCAGAACCGTTCTTGCAGCGCGAATAATGCTCAGCCTCGATGCTCACGCAACTGTCAGACTCGGCAAAGACAAAAGACTTCTTTCCGCCTCGATAGATTTCCGGCAACTCTTGCTTGAATTTAACAGGCTCTGGAAGGCTGATGCTTCCGTCATACTTGCCACCGAACACAACCACATCGGGCATTACGTTGTATGGTCCCGGCTCGTTCCAGAATCGGTAGCCGATGTGCGACTGGTCCATAAGATGATTCCACTTGCCGCCGGCGATGCTGTGATACTGATTTTTCAACTCAGTATCGTAATCGAAGCACTTCTTTACGCAATCTGCCCACGCATTTGCACTCAAATCGCGCTTGCGAGCCATCTTGTGGTTCATTGCCTGAGCATAATACATATTATAGATTGACGCCATTGCCTTAACAGAATATCCAATTAACTGAAAATAAGCATCTTTGTATTCGGCAGGAAGTTTATTTTCGAGTGCCTCGACATCATTCTTAAGTTGTGCAAACTGACCTGCAACAAGTTCCCATTCGCCATTCTCGAGCGAATAAGTCGTTGCATTCAGAAGTTCGGGAGTCACACGATGAATAAGTTGAGCATATTCTCTGTAAAGACGAGATGCCTCTTCGCCATATTCCTCGCCAAAGATTTCCTTGCAGAAATTTGTTGTGTGAGCAGTAATGTTTCCGGCATTGAAAGCCTCGGGATTCCAAGCCATATCCAAAAAGAAAGTGATAGGATATTCCATCGGCTTGAGGTCACCTACATTCACAATCCAGAGTTTCTTAACTCCATAGTTATAAGTCAGATTCAACTGTTCCCACGCTCTCGGAACAGAGTTCGTGTTAATCCATTTTGTATTTCGCGGAGCACCAACATAGTCGAAATGATAGTACATTCCATAACCACCCTTGCGTGGCTTGCTGTCGAGCGCAGGCAGACGGCGCACGTTGCCCCAGTTGTCATCGCATAGAAGCAGCGTAATGTCATCAGGAACTTTCATTCCGTTGTCGTAATAATCCTGCACTTCTTTATACAATGCCCACACCTGCGGAGTTTCTTCGGCTTTCTTACCAGTTACCTTCTCGATGATGCTACGCTGGTCGTCGATAATCTGGTTCAGCAGTTTGATGTTGCCTGTATCATCCATCGCCTCGTCGCCATCGCCTCTCATTCCTACGGTTACGATTGTTTCCCAGTTCTTGCTGCGCTCAATGCCGCTCTGCCAGAACTTCTTCAGTCCTTCGGCATTCTTAACGTAGTTCCACGCTCCGCTGCCGCGACGCTTCCAGTCCTGCTGAGCCAAATCCATAGGCTCGTGGTGCGATGTTCCCATAACGATGCCCATTTTGTTTGCAAGAACGCCGTTCTCCTTGTCATCGTCGAAGAATGCACTTCCCCACATCGCAGGCCACATGAAATTGCCTTTCAGACGAAGGACGAGTTCGAAGATATGTTCGTAGCACTTACTGTTTATTCCGCCGAATTTCTCGTTAGCCCAGTTACCAAACGCCGGCCACTCATCGTTAATGAAAATTCCGCGATACTCAACCTTTGACTCACCATCGGTATAGACACCTTTCTTAATGAACACATCATCGCGATGCTTCGTCGGAACATCCATGAACCAATACCAAGGCGAAACGCCCATCTGGTGAGACAACTCGTAGATTCCGTAGATTGCGCCTCGCTTGTCGCTTCCGGCAATGACAAGAGCCTTGCTCACGCCCGGTATAGGCTTGTCGATAACCTGAAGGAGATACTTCTCGCGCTTTCCTTTTAGATTTTTTTCATTTATCTTGCCCGATTTTACAATCTGGCTGATAAACTTAGAATTGAGCGTGCCGACAATGATACAATGCGCTTCGGGACTATCTACAATCTTTGATTTGTTTCCCGAAACTGCCTTGAAATCGGCACACAGATTATTGGCTGCCATTGCAACGCCCTCATCATCATTCATGTCAAAAAGAATGTTCAGAGCCTTGCCCTTGCTGGCAACCGCAAACGTGTTTTTTTCTGATTTGAAAGAAACGAAACGCGGCGCGGCTATCGATGCCACGCTCGTCATAAACAGAAATACTGTAACTAAAAATTTGTACATAGGTTATAAAAATTTGATTACAAAATTACGGTTTTCGGGTTCTTCAAACAATAGCATGTAACAAATGACATACTTGTTTGTTACAACAAACCCACCTACTCGTAACCACGGTAACAATGTAATAGTTACAGATATTCTTTTTCCGATTTTCGCGCCTTTATCTGTTGTTTACTCTTTTCAGATAGTCTCTGAAGAACACGCCCTGCGTTGACGGAGTATAGTTCCAGTCGGTAATGAGAACAGGTGCCCAATCAGGGTCGAAACACCATGCCGTAAACGATGCACCTTTCTTTTCGAGATACCTTGTAATAGCCACACCATACTCATCGTTCGAGATAACCGGAATGTGCGCACCCTTTTCGTCCTTCAGGCAATAACCAATCTCCGAGCAGAACAGAGGATAAGTGTCAGCCACGTAGCCGAAATCCTTCTCCCACTTTTCCTCCCAAGGCTTCTCACGTTTCATCGGATAAGGATGGCAGACGTAAGCAATATTCTTGCGGTCAATCGGAGTCTTTTTAATCTGAGTCAGGTCGTATGCCCAGTTGAAGCCGGCACACATGCAAATTGCCTCAGGATTATATGTTCTGATTGTATCGATAAGTTCTTCCATCAAACTTTTCCACGAGTACCATTGGCACGTACCAAGATCGACATCAGCCTTTGTCGTTGGCTCGTTAAAAAGTTCGTAAAGGGCAACGGCTGGCTCGCTTCGATATCTTATGGCTACTTCTTTCCAGAACTTGAAAGTCTCAGCCTTTGTTGTCTTGTACATAGGCTTGAAGAACTTCTCGTCCTTCAGATTACCGATTGAATGCCAGTCCATAACGACATACATTTTGTGCTTCTTTGCCCACTCAACGCCTTTGTCGATTGCAGCGAAGGTCGAATCCCATCCCATGCTGTTGATGTTCTCGGGATGAACGGCAAAACGAACCACGTTTGCCCCAAAGTTCGAAGCCTCCTCAAAATAATGCTCGTCCCACTTTCCATCGCGAATTAACTTGACAGGGTCGGAACAGCACACACCACGAAACACGACGGTATCGCCGTAGGCATTCATAAAACACTTTCCTTCAACCCTTATGGCTGGAAGATTCTTATTTACCTTCTTAGGAGTTGGTTCTTTTTCTTTTACGCTAAAGCAACCAATAATAGCCATAACAAATGTCACCTCCAATAATAAACAAGCTATTTTTTTCATAATATTGAAAATCCCCATTTTATATTACGTTATTGTGCAAATATAATGCAAAATTTTCATTTTTCTGCGGTTTTACAAAAAAATCTTCGAAATAAATGATTTCAGAAAATCAGATTCAGTACAAACAAAAAAGTGGAGATGCTTCACAGCGTCTCCACCAAATTACTAACTATAACCTTAATACAAATACTATAACCTTCAAAAATAATTACTTCATATAGCCGTTCAAGCCCTTGTTGTTCAAGGTAACATTGATTACCTCAAGGTACTTAGCATACTGCTCCTTTGTAAGATTCTCCTTCATCAGTTTGCAGTTGCCCATTACGGCTTTACGAACCTTTGCGGCTTTCTTTGAGTCATCAGCAATGCGGTTTGCATCTTCCATCTGACTCTCGAAGTAAGCGTTAATCTCGTCAACTGTGTCATACTGTGATGCGCTAAGATTCAAGTATGTGCTCAATCTTGCAGTGTTGACCTTAATCTTTGCAGTGTTAGCATCCTTATCCTCTGCCATACCTGCTGCCGCAAATCCCAATACAGCTACCGCTGTCAAAAATATCTTCTTCATTTTACCCAATTTTAACTCAATTTCTTACCTTTTTTTTACCTATTTTCTGTCTCAAGCTCTGAACTGTTGTTCTTTCCTTTTGACATTGCAAAGATACGACAACTTTCTAAATCATGCAAATAAAACTATGTTTTTTAGCATAAAATTAGTAAATTATTGATTTTAATCAAGAATAAACATGTTATATAGCATATATTCAGCAGTCGTAAGGAAAAAAATGGGCAATATCGAGATGATACTGCCCATAATTATAATGTTAGCGTTTTTTTACTTGTACTCTTCCCAACTGCGAATTGCAAGATCGTCGAGTTTAATTGTGCAGAATGCATTGATAAACGCGCTTGCAAGACGTGGATTTGTGATAAGAGGAATATTCAAGTCGACCGCTGCACGACGGAGTTTGTAACCGTTGCCAATTTCGCCTACCGTGAGGTTCTTTGGAACATTTACAACCATATCGATTTCCTTGTTGTGAAGCATGTCGAGAGCCTGTGGCTGCTTGCCTTCCTCGCTTGGCCAGTAAACAAGAGTGTTCTCGATGCCATTATCCGAAAGGAAACGGCTTGTTCCGCCTGTTGCGAAAATCTTGTAGCCGTTCTTAACCAACAGTTTGACACTGTCGAGCATACTTGCCTTCTGTTTAGAGTCTCCGGCAGAGATCAAGATATTCTTCTCAGGAATACGCATACCTACCGAAAGCATTGACTTCAGAAGAGCGCAGTTAGAATCCTCGCCCAGACAGCCTACCTCACCAGTTGATGCCATATCTACACCAAGAACAGGGTCGGCCTTCTGCAAACGGTTGAATGAGAACTGGCTCGCCTTGATTCCGACATAATCGAAGTCGAAGAGGCTCTTGTTTGGCTTCTCAACCGGCAAGCCGAGCATTACCTTTGTGGCCAGTTCGATGAGATTTATCTTCAAAACCTTGCTTACGAATGGGAAACTTCTTGAAGCACGAAGGTTACACTCGATTACCTTAATCTCGTTGTCGCGGGCAAGGAACTGAATGTTGAACGGACCGCTAATCTTCAACTCCTTGGCAATCTGACCGGAAATCTTCTTGATTCGACGAACAGTCTCGACATAAAGTTTCTGAGCAGGGAACTGAATTGTTGCATCGCCAGAGTGAACGCCGGCAAACTCAATATGCTCGCTGATCGCGTATGCTATAATCTCGCCGTTTCTTGCAACGGCATCCATCTCAACCTCCTTAGTGTTAAGCATGAACTTGCTGATAACGACTGGGTGCTTCTTGCTCACGTTTGCAGCGAGTTTCAAGAAACGCTCCAACTCATCCTGATTTGAGCAGACGTTCATTGCCGCACCAGAAAGAACGTATGACGGACGCACAAGAACAGGGAATCCAACCTTCTCGATGAACTTGTTTACATCTTCCATAGATGTAAGCGCGCTCCACTCTGGCTGGTCTACGCCGATACGGTCGAGCATTGCAGAGAACTTGTCGCGGTCCTCGGCATTATCGATGCTCTGGGCTGTTGTACCAAGCAGTGGCACACGCTGTGCATCAAGACGCATAGCAAGGTTATTCGGAATCTGACCGCCAGTTGATACGATTACGCCGTGAGGATTCTCCAACTCGAGAATATCCATAACACGCTCGAATGTCAACTCGTCGAAGTAGAGGCGGTCGCACATATCGTAGTCGGTAGAAACTGTTTCTGGGTTATAGTTAATCATAACGCTTCTGTAACCCTCCTTGCGGACAGTATTAAGAGCCTGAACGCCGCACCAGTCGAACTCTACAGACGAACCGATACGATAAGCACCCGAACCAAGGACTACGATACTCTTCTTGTCGCCAAGATACTTGACGTCGTTTGCTACGCCGCTATATGTAAGGTACAAATAGTTTGTCTGCGCAGGATACTCGGCTGCAAGCGTATCAATCTGCTTAACTACCGGAACAATGCCGTGCATCTTTCGATAGTTTCTTACAACCATGATTGCCTGCTCGCTGTCCATCTCTGCCTCAAGACCGAGAGCACGACCAATCTGGAAGTCGGTGAAGCCCTGAATCTTAGCCTTGCGAAGCAACTCCTTGTCAAGAACGTTGATGCTCTTGCAAGCATGCAACTCATTGTCAGTCTGGCGGATATTGTTAAGTTTCTGCAAGAACCACTTGTCAATCTTTGTCAAATCGTGAATCTGATCGATTGTGTAGCCCTGACGCAAAGCCTTGGCAATGATAAAGATACGCTTATCTGTAGGAGCCTTCAATGCAGAATCGATATCGGCAATCTCAATCTCCTTGTTTTCAACAAAGCCGTGCATACCCTGACCAATCATACGCAAGCCCTTCTGAATTGCCTCCTCGAAAGTACGGCCGATGGCCATAACCTCGCCTACCGACTTCATTGAAGAACCCAACTCTTTGTCTACGCCGTGGAACTTGCCGAGATCCCAACGAGGAATCTTACAAACAACATAGTCGAGAGCAGGCTCGAAGAATGCGCTTGTTGTCTTTGTTACTGAGTTCTTAAGTTCGAACAATCCGTAGCCCATACCCAACTTGGCAGCAACGAAAGCCAAAGGATAACCAGTAGCCTTTGATGCCAAGGCAGATGAACGGCTAAGGCGGGCATTAACCTCGATAACTCTGTAATCCTCTGATTTAGGGTCGAATGCATACTGAACGTTACACTCGCCCACGATTCCGATGTGGCGGATAATCTTTATGGCAAGAGCACGAAGTTTGTGATATTCAGAGTTTGTAAGTGTCTGAGAAGGGGCAATTACGATACTCTCACCTGTATGGATGCCGAGTGGGTCGAAATTCTCCATGTTACAAACCGTGATACAGTTGTCGTAACGGTCGCGTACAACCTCATACTCAATTTCCTTCCAGCCCTTGAGACTCTTCTCTACAAGAACCTGAGGAGAGAATGAGAATGCCTTCTCAGCCAACTTGTTCAGTTCCTCTTCGTTGTCGCAGAAGCCAGAGCCCAAGCCGCCAAGAGCGTATGCTGCACGGATGATGACTGGGTAGCCGAGTTCAGCAGCAGCCTTGCGTGCCTCCTCGATGTTCTCGCAAGCCTCAGACTTGATGGTCTTAACATCGATTTCGTTAAGTTTCTCAACAAAGAGTTCGCGGTCTTCTGTGTCAATGATAGCCTGAACAGGAGTACCGAGCACCTGAACATTATATTTCTCGAGAATGCCCTGCTGATAGAGGGCAACACCGCAGTTAAGGGCAGTCTGACCGCCGAAGGCAAGCAGAATGCCGTCTGGGCGTTCCTTCTCGATAACCTTCTCTACGAAGAATGGAGTGACAGGCAGGAAGTAAACCTGATCGGCAACGCCCTCGCTTGTCTGTACTGTTGCAATATTTGGATTGATAAGGATGGTCTTTACGCCCTCCTCCTTCATTGCCTTGAGTGCCTGCGAACCAGAGTAGTCGAACTCGCCGGCTTCGCCAATCTTGAGGGCACCAGAACCTAAAAGCAATACTTTCTTTATATTTTCTTGTTTCATCTTTCTGTTTTTAGCGGTTTTGAACTACTTGTTCAGCAAGTTTACAAAATCATCGAATAAGAACTCTGTGTCAACAGGGCCGCTGCAAGCCTCTGGGTGGAACTGTGCTGAGAACCAAGGATTCTTCTTGTGGCGGATACCTTCGTTTGAGCCATCGTTCATGTTTACGAAGTATGGCTCCCAGTCTGCGCCAAGCGTGTCAGAGTCTACTGCATAGCCGTGATTCTGGCTGGTTATGAAACACTTCTCTGTTCCAACCATGCGGACAGGCTGGTTATGACTACGGTGACCGTACTTGAGCTTGTAAATCTTTGCGCCGGCAGCCTTAGAAAGCAACTGGTTACCCATACAGATTCCCATGCAAGGACGAACAACAGGGTTTGCAAGGAACTTGCGGATGTTTACAACAGCGTCCTCGCAAGTGTCGGGGTCGCCCGGACCATTGGCAAGGAACAATCCGTCGAACTCAAGGTCGTTAAAGTCATAGTTCCAAGGAACACGAATCACCTCAACACCGCGGTTTATAAGGCATCTGATGATGTTGTTCTTCACGCCGCAGTCAACAAGCACAACCTTCTTTCCTGCACCTTCGTTGTACTTAACAATCTCCTTGCAGCTAACCTTGTCAACAAAGTTCACTCCGTTGTAGTCAGCCTGTGGAATATTGTTTGGCTCATCATCAAACACAATCTTACCCATCATTACACCGTGCTCACGCAAAACCTTTGTAAGTTCACGAGTATCGATTCCGGTAATGCCCGGCACCTGCTCGCGTTTAAGCCACTCTGCAAGACTCTCTACTGCGTTCCAGTGGCTGTACTCGGTGCTGTAGTCGCTCACGATTATGGCAGAAGCGTAAATCTTGTCGCTCTCCATAAAAGTTGCGAGTCCGTTCTTCTCAACAGAGAAAGGAGGCACGCCGTAGTTTCCAACCAAAGGATAAGTAAGTGTCATCAACTGGCCAGCATAAGAAGGGTCTGTCAAGCTCTCCGGATAACCCATCATCGCTGTGTTGAAGACAACCTCACCTGCTACTGGCTTTTCGTAGCCAAACGACTTTCCGTGAAACTTTGTCCCGTCGTCGAGGATTAGTGTTACATTTCTCATTACTTTGATTTATCTATATTCTTTTATTTTTGCTTATTGTAAATTTGCTCCACATAGTTTATGAAGGCTTGGTTTACCATTCTCACTCCGCCCGGCGTTGGATAGTCGCCGCTGAAGTACCAGTCGCCCGTATGCTTTGGGCAGGCCTTGTGCAATCCGTCGATGGTCTGATAAACAATCTCGATATCGCTCTTCACCTCCGGAGCCTTCAGCATCTCAACCATCTTGCGAGAGATGTCCTTATCGGTAAACGGACTGTAGATTTCCTTAACATAATTAACCATCTGCTCCTTAGGCAATCCAACCTGAGCCTTGCACTTGTCGTAGACTTCGGTTATAAGGCTTTCCTGATGACGGTCTTTCAGAAGTTCGACTGCCGCCTTGAAGGCGATGAACTCGCTCATCTTGCTCATGTCGATACCGTAATAGTCAGGATAGCGAATCTGCGGAGAAGACGAAACGATTACTATTTTCTTCGGATGCAGACGGTCGAGAATGCGGATGATGCTCTCGCGGAGAGTCGTTCCGCGCACGATGCTGTCGTCAATCACCACCAGATTGTCGATTCCGGCACGAAGGCTACCGTATGTTATGTCGTAAACGTGCGCCGCAAGGTCGTTTCGGGTGTTGCCCTCGGCAATGAATGTGCGCAGTTTTATATCCTTTATTGCCACCTTTTCGCCGCGAACATAACGATTCATAATCTTTGCCAGTTCCTCGTGCGTAGGCTTATGGTCAAGGCTTTCAATCTCCTTTATCTTCTGCTCATTCATATACTCCTTGAAGCCCTCGAGCATTCCGTAGTATGCAACCTCGGCTGTGTTTGGAATGAATGAGAAAACAGTATTGTCTACATCGCCATCGATGGCTTCGAGAATCGGCTGCAAAAGCTGGCGGCCAAGAGCCTTACGCTCTTTGTAGATGTCGCGGTCTGAACCGCGGCTGAAGTAGATGCGCTCGAATGCACATGGCTTAGGATTCTTCGGCTCAATGATTTGCGAAAGTTTAACCTCGCCTCGCTTGTTTACCAAGATTGCCTGCCCCGGATTCAGCTCGTTAATCTGGTCGGCTTCGAGGTCGAGAGCGGTTTGGATTACAGGGCGTTCTGATGCAAGAACCATCACCTCGTCGTCCTTGTACCAGAAGGCAGGACGGATTCCCCAAGGGTCACGCATCGAGAAGCACTCGCCGCTTCCCGTCAGTCCGCATACAACATATCCGCCATCCCAGAGGGCACTTGCCGAGCGTACAACGTTTGTGAGGTCAATATTATCCTCTATGTAGCGGGTGATATCCATGCCCTCAAGTCCCTTGGCAGTAGCCTGAGCGTACAGGCGTTCGCTTTCGCGGTCGAGACGATGCCCCACCTGCTCGAGCATTATGTAAGTATCCGAATATATTCGTGGATGCTGTCCTTTTGCCGTGATATCAGCAAAGACTTCATCGACATTTGTCATATTGAAATTGCCGCATAGACATAGATTCTTGGCTCTCCAATTGTTTCGTCTCAAAAACGGATGGACGTATGTTAGTCCGCTCTTTCCGGTTGTTGAGTAGCGAAGATGTCCCATGTAAAGCTCGCCGGCAAACGGAAGACATTTTTTTGCATAGTCGGCATCGGTAAGTTGCTGAGGCGTGAGGTCCTTGTATTGTGCGTGTACGTTCGAGAAAATCTCGGTTATAGCCCCCGAGCCGAGAGCCTTCTCGCGAAACATATATTCCTCGCCCGGATTAGCCTCAAGTTTCACGCAGGCCATGCCCGCGCCCTCTTGTCCTCGGTTGTGCTGTTTCTCCATCATCAGATAGAGTTTGTTAAGCCCATACATCCATGTGCCATACTTCTGCTGATAGTACTCGAGCGGCTTCAGCAGTCGTATCATAACAACTCCGCATTCATGCTTCAATGGTTCCATCGTGTCTTTTTATCCTTTTACCTGTTTATGTTTATCTAATTTATATATAGAATAATCGCCAACAACGGAGCGGAGGGCTAACTCCACTTCCGTTATCAGCGATATATCTTTTATGTAAGCAAGCGCGATACAAACTTTAGGCTTGTACACGCAGCCTTGTATTCTATACATAAGTCTGAACTTTACAAATTTCTGCAAAGGTAATACTTTTCCTTTACTTCTGAAAGAAATATGCAAAAAATGTTTGATTGTATAATTACATTTCGTCGTCTGAGTAATCATCAAACATCTTAACTATACCTTTTTCTTTATAGTCGTAGTAAACCGATGCCAAAATGCCGTCGGCGAGACTAATCTTCGGAACGTATATATATTCACTCTGAAGGCACTCTGCAACCTTGATGAAGATTTTGGCTGCCGGAACGATTACGTCGGCGCGGTCCTTCTTGAGATAGTAGTCGGACATGCGCTGTTCTACGCTCAGGGCTGAAAGAGCCTTAGTAATCTTTACGAGCGACTTGATTGGCATGTTTAGGTTGTCGCGCTCCTTTATCGGGATAAGTTGGAACAACTTGTTGATGTTTCCGCCCAAGCCGATGATGTTTACCTTGCCATACTTTTCGTTCAACTCGGTGAGTTCGGTTTTCAGCAGATTCTTTGTTGCCGCATCTACCTTGTCGTTAAGCATTCGCAGAGTTCCGACTTTGTAGGCTCTTGTCTCGAGAACGTCGCCATGCTCGGCAAATGTAACCTCGGTGCTTCCGCCGCCCACATCGACATAAGCCCAGACGCCGCCCTGAGCCTTGTTGACCAATCGGCTGCAACACAAGAATTCGGCTTCTTGCTTAGCGTCGATAATCTCGATATCTATCTCTGTATTCTTTACAATGCGCTTTATTACCGTTTTACCGTTCTTTGCCTCTCTGATGGCTGATGTGGCGCAGGCGCGATAACTCTTAACCTTGTACATGCGCATCATCTGGCGGAAGCCGTTCATCATGCGCATCATCATGTCTTGTTTCTCGCGACTTATCTCACCAATGGTAAAGACATCCTCTCCCAATCGTAAAGGGTATCTGATGAACTCCACCACTTTTCCTTCTTCATTTTTTATAAGTAGTCGTGCAGCATTAGTGCCAATATCAATTGCTGCGAAGTTAAGTTTATTCATACCTTCAAATTCCATATAAATTAAACTCTGCAAAGTTAATGTTTATTTGTTTTAGTTGCTACATAATATCGATTTATTTTTCAAAATATTTTTCGGGGTTACGATTTGTCATATTTTTAGGGCAGAAAATCACCCCTTCATGTTTCGGCAAATGCTTTTGCACATTTGGGCGTTTATTAGTATATTTGCAGCGTTAAAGCAAAAAGATTCTGAAAAGTGACATTTTTTAAGACTATATCCGTTGCCGTTGCTATGATGACAGCACCTGCAAGCCTGATGGCAAATGCTACGGCTGATGCCGAAACATGCCTCAGAACTGACTCTTCTGATATTCTGAAAGAAGAGACTGCCGAGTTGGTTGGCGAGATTGAGAACGACGAGGCAAACAAGAAGGCAACGCAGAACAAGATGAAAATTGCGCACCTCTACTACGGCGTGATGACTGGTTACTACGGCCTGACAATAAAGAAAGACCACGGCGGAGCTGCAACATCGCCCGAATACAAGAGTGCATTCAGCACCAAGGTGGATAATGTGCTGGTTTTCGCGCCGCTGGCAGCAACCTACACGCTTAAACTTGCAGGAGTAGAAAGCCGAAACTCATGGCAGAAGATGGCTGTCTCAAACGCATTGTCGATTGGTATCGCCATGGGAACATCGAAAATTATAGAAAACAACGTGACCCGCCGCCGTCCGATGGGTGGAAGCGACACGAACTGCTTTCCGTCTACTCACGCGGTTATGGCTTTCACGGGCGCAACAATCCTCAGCAACGAATATGCGTGGAAGCATCCGTGGATTGGCGTGGGCGGATATGCATGCGCTACGCTTACGGCTCTGATGCGCCGAACAAACGACATGCATTGGTATAGCGACCTGTCGATGGGTGCAAGCATCGGAATCACTTCTACCGAACTGGGATATTGGATTACCGACCTTCTGTTCAAGTCACCAAAAGGCGGAAAGGCAAGATTGCAGAAGGCTGTCATCGACAAGTCGTTCCGACCTTCGTTCGCCAACTCATTCATGGGAATGTCGTACATAAATTCAGAATTCAATATCGGCAACGACAAGATTTCCTTCAAGAAAGGAAACAAGGGCGGTCTTGAATCGGCTTACTTCTTCAACCCGTACGTCGGCGCAGGCGGACAAATATACGTCACCACGAACCAAGTAAAGGTGAACGGCGAGGCACAAGACCACGCTTTCGACTGCGCCGTAATTGGCTGCGGCCCTTACTTCTCGTTTCCCGTTACAAACACGCTGCTGATTGGCGCAAATGCAACTGCCAGCTATACCGCCTACCCTAACTGCGACCTCAACACCATAGACTATCGTCTTGGCGGACGCGACGGCTTTGGATATGGCGCTGGCGCATCGTTGTCGTGGCTTCTGGGCGGACTGAAGCAGAACATTCGACTCTACTGCGCTTATGCTTCGCTTCCATCAATTGCCGAAGGAAGCGGCAGACTGAAGACATTCGGCTACGGCATAGGATTCAGTAAGATGTTCAGCGTGAAATAATTTTCAGAATAGTTTGTCCGTCTGGTATATTTTAGTTTTCTTTGCATCATAAATTATCATTCAAAATTACAAGTAATGCAAAGAATAACTAGAAACTTATCTCTGTGCACCATGATGTTCTGCTGCGCTACTGCCTTTGCGCAGAATATCGTGCACATAGAAATAGAAGATTCCATTAACAGAATTTCTATTCCAAAAGGGTCGAGAGAAATCGTAGTCGACACACGTGTAAAAGGTGGACTAGGTGGACACAAGAAGGCACATTACAGAATATACAACATCGACTCTGGAGAGCTGACTTGGGAAGAGACATCTCCCGAACAACTTATGTTTCTCAGACTACCTTATGGCATGTTCAAGACTAAGGGCGACTGCGTCCCATTAGAGTATTGCTACAGCAAATCGGGATACAATATTCTGACTCTTAGCGACTTCGAATCTCGAGCCACACTTATTGAAACGAAGACGTACAAAAAGACGTATTCGAAACGAATTCTACCTTTCTTCATCGATGTGCAAAAAGACATCATGATTGGCGTTCTAAAGTCTTCAAACAATTACATATACGGATACAGACTTTCAACAGGAAAGAGTCTATGGGAATGTGAGATAACAAAGAATGCAAACGAGCAGTTAAACAACATTTTAAGAATGGACGACGACCATATTGCATTCACATCAAAATCGCTAAACTATCTCGACATCAATACAGGGAAAAATATAAAGCTTGTACACGACTTAGTGTATTCCGAAGCCGAAACCAGCGGCGGTAATCCTTCATACTTTGTAGCATTTGGAATTGGAGGAGGAGCGCTAGGAGGAATGATTGGAGCAACCATTATGTCGCAAGGATATGTTTTAGGAGATTCACAAATGGAATTTGTGAAGAACGGTGACAACATCTTTCTGGCAGACCAAAAGCAACTCTTCTGCTTCGATAAAAAAATGAAGAATATATGGCAAAACACCTTTGAAGAAGACAGAATAGGACATACCAAACTTTGCTTCAGCGGCGACACTGTAATTATGATAAACGAAGCCCATTCGGTGCAAAACAAAGTAAAGGCGAACAACAAACGCGAAGAAAAACTGAAGAAATTCGGCGTTCCGTATATAGCAAAATACAACAGAGAAAACGGCGAACTGATCTCAAAAGAACTCTTCCCGAAGAAATGGAACAAAGAAATTTTCGGCAAGGCAATCCGCTTTGTCACCGACACTTTATACTATTTCGACGAGACATCAAAGAAATTCAGCAAAATGACATTCAAACAGAACGAATATGCTTTAAGAACCGTAAGCGGCAACATCATTGTAGTAGACATAAACTTGAACATTTTACGCCAATACAAGAGAAACTCAATCTATACACGCGAGACTTCAGAAGAAAATCCTAACAGACTTCTATACAAAAGCGCATGTAATGGTCACGAATTTTACCTTGTCGAAAACAACAAAATTAAAAGGCAGTTCATAGGCAAAGATTTTCTTGACGTATCGCTTAAATGCGGCAAGCTGATAATAGTAAAAGAGAAATCGCTTGATATCGAGAAACTGGCGTAAAGACACAATAAAGCCCCGAGTGCATTTCGCAATGGAATCGCCCGGGGCTTCAGCTATCTAAAACCTAAATTACAAACTCAACAATGATGTTACTTCGATGTCGTCGCCAATAAACTCACGACCTTTCAGACCCTCATCGCGGATTTCGATGATGAAGTTCATGTAGCACTTCTTTGGGTTGAACTTCTTAACCAAATTCCATGCAGCCTTTATCGTTCCACCTGTTGCCAGAAGGTCGTCGTGGATAAGCACCACATCGTCCTCGTTGATGGCATCGGCATGAATCTCGATTGTATCGGTGCCGTATTCCTTTGTATATGTCTCCTGAATGGTCTTTGCTGGCAGTTTTCCCGGTTTGCGGCACATAACCAGTCCGGCATTCAGTCTGCGCGCAAGGCACGAACCCATTACGAATCCGCGCGACTCAATACCAACGACCTTAGTAATGCCCTTATCCTTGTAGAGTTGGTACAGCTCCTCGTCCATAATCTCAAGAGCCTTTGCATCTTTAAAAAGCGTTGTAACGTCGCGGAAGTTGATGCCCTTCTGAGGGAAATCCTTTATCGAACGCAAGTGTTCGAGAAGATATTGATTATTCATTTCTATTTTGTTATTTTTTGAACCAGCGTGCAAAGATAATAAAATTTTAACAACAGCGATATTATTTTGTAAGATTCCCACCTATTTTTCCGTAGGGCAGCCCCATACGTCATTTTTCATGATGCCAAAGGCTTGTTACGGTCAACAGAAAATACTATATTTGCACAGATTACGTAAGTCCGGGATAAATCGTACCCTGTAATAATATGCAATGGCATTCTGTATCATTATGCAGAAAGTAGGCAAAAATCGACTTTTAAGGTAGCCGGTAGGTTCAGGGTAGCAAGATGGTAGCAAGATGGTAGCAAGAGGATAGGTTCGGCGAAGCGTATATTGATGCAATGGTGTTAACAATATTTGAACTTGAAACTTGAAAATTTAAAGTTGAAAATTTGGGGAATTCACAATTCAAAATTCATAACTTAGAACTTGTAACGAACAATTTCTAATGGAATTGTTCGTTTGGTAAATACAAAATAGTGACAAGGTATATGTAGGGTATATGTAAGCTATATGTAAGCTATATACAAGCTATATGCAAGCTATATGTAAACTATATGTTGGCTATATGTAAACTATATGTAAGATATATGCAAGGTTTAGCCAGATTAGGTGATGGGTAAGCAGAAGATTTACTGTTGGGAAATCTCGTCAATTGCAATTTTCAATGGGTAATGGACGATTTCTGCATCGGAAAATAGAATCTTCCGTAATATTGGTAATTCTATCCAAGATTTGGGTAATCAATGTGTTGAAAATAGCGCGTACCTTTGCAGTGGATTTAATAATAGAAAAGGACATGAGACGATTATTTTCAGTATTTTGCATGATGCTCCTTGCTGTGAGCATAAGCGCCAAGACTCTGGTGGTGTACTACAGTTATACAAATAATTGTCACGAGATAGTGACCTCCCTAACGAGCCTGATTCAGGCTGATGTGATGCGTATTGAACCTGCCGACAAAACGCAGAAGTACGAGGCAAACAACTATGCTATTGGCACGGCGCTGCTGAACGCCATTAAGGCTGCGCCCAATGATGCGGCGAGTTATCCCGCCATCGCCCCCGTAAGCATCACCGACCTCTCGCAGTATGAGAATATCGTCATCGTCACGCCCTTGTGGTGGAGCCAGATGGCAGCCATCATGCAGACGTTCCTCTTTAATTACGGTACGCAGATGACAGATAAGAATGTCGCGCTGATTGTATCGAGCCACAGCAGCGGCATTAGCGGTGTGGTGGCCGATGCAGAACGCTTGGTGAAGAACATCACTTGGATGGGCGATGCATTGTGGATTAACGCCAGCAATCATAGTAACCGTGCCTCGCTAATTCAGAACTGGCTACCAACACTAAATTTCGCAGAAAAACAAACTACTATGAACAAGATATATATCACCATCGACGGTGAACAGACACTGACTGCCACGCTCGCCAACAACACTTCGGCACAGGCACTAATGGAGGCCTTAAAGCAGGCGCCCATTACCTACGAGGCCCACGACTACGGCAACTTCGAGAAGGTCGGTCCATTGGAACAGTCATTCCCTGAGAACAATAAGAGCATCACCACTGAGCCGGGCGACATCATCCTATACCAAGGCTCGAATCTCTGCCTCTATTACGACACAAATACATGGACGTTTACCAGTATTGGCAAAATTGAAGGCAAGACGCAAGCCGAGCTGAAGCAGATTCTGAAAGCCGGACAAGGTAATATCACCGTAACGCTGTCGCTCATCAACACTACGGGTATCAGCAACGTTCGCTCCAATGCAGAAAACGATGTACACTATTCGCTGAATGGTCTGCGTGCAAATAGCCCTAGCAAAGGAATATTCATCAGAAATGGTAACAAGGTTGTGATTAAGTGAGAGAAATGGAAGTTCGCTTACATTCCGAACATGAACGAGTTCAAACAAAATACAAGATTATCTTATGAAGAAAGCATTATTAGCCGCAGTACTGATGGGCTTTACGCTCACGGGGTGCAATCAGAAAAGTGAAAACAATCAAAATGAAAAAGGTATGAATACGACATTGCAGTTGACTCTGGAGTGGGACAAAACGTTTCCCAAGAGTGACAAGGTGGACCACAAGAAAGTCACGTTCAAGAACCGCTACGGCATTGAACTTGCTGCCGATATGTACACGCCAAAAGGTGCTGAGGGCAAACTTGCAGCTATCGCAGTGAGCGGACCGTTCGGTGCAGTGAAGGAGCAGACAAGCGGTCTTTATGCCCAGCACATGGCTGAGCGTGGTTTCTTGACCATCGCCTTCGATCCATCGTTCACTGGCGAGAGTGCTGGCGAGCCTCGCCGCATGGCCTCGCCCGACATCAACACCGAGGACTTCCTCGCTGCCGTCGATTTCCTGAGCAATCAGGACAATGTGGATGCTGAAAGAATTGGCATCATCGGCATCTGCGGCTTTGGCGGAATGGCAGTGAATGCTGCCGCCATCGACCCCCGCATCAAGGCCACCGTTGCCTCGACGATGTACGATATGAGCAAGGTGAACGTGGAGGGCTACTTCAAGAGCGAGGACACCCAGGCACAGCGCATGGAGAAGCGCAAGGCCATCGCCCAGCAGCGTACCGAGGACTTCAAAAACGGTACCTACAAGCGTGCTGGCGGTGTCATTGACCCGCTGCCCGACGATGCACCGCAGTTCGTGAAGGACTACTACGACTACTACAAGACCCCACGCGGCTACCACGAGCGCAGCGGCAACTCCACTGATGGCTGGAACGTCATCGGCTGTCAGTCGTTCCTCAACCAGCCCCTATTGGCTTGGGCACACGAGATTGAGTCGCCCGTCCTGCTCATTCACGGCGAGAAGGCCCACAGCCGCTACTTCTCTGAATACGCCTTCGAAAAGATGACGGGCAAGAATCCAGACGGCAAAAGCATAACTATCGGCAACAAGGAGCTGATGATTATCCCCGATGCTGTCCACACCGACCTTTACGACGACAAGAACGGGAAGATTCCATACGACAAGATGGAGGAATTCTTCAAGACAAATCTGAAATAAAATGACGATACAAGAGTTCAGGGATTACATGGCCTCTGACAAGCCCGTTGAAGGCGGGTCTGAAGTTCACATGATGTTTCATAAACTTTCCCAAGAGGCTTTGCAGATTACGGCAGACATTAACAGCAAGTATCACACGCCCGAGGAATTACATGACCTGTTGGAGCAACTTTGGGGACGCGAGGTGCCGAAGAGTGTTGGGATGTTTCCACCGTTCCATACCGACTGCGGCAAGAATACTGTCGTAGGCGAACGCGTCTTTATCAACATGGGCTGCAAGTTCCAGGATCAAGGCGGCATCATCATCGATGAAGGCGCACTCATAGGCCATAATGTCGTGCTGGCCACGCTCAACCACATGCTTGAACCAAGCATGCGAGCGGGAATGACACATGCGCCCATCCACATCGGCAAGAACGTATGGATTGGCGCAAACGCTACTGTACTTGCAGGTGTTACCATCGGCGATGGTGCAGTGGTAGCAGCCGGTGCCGTCGTGACAAAGGATGTCGAGGCAAACACGATTGTCGGTGGTGTCCCTGCCAAAGTGATTAAGAAGATTGAAATCGAATAATAAACAAAAAGGTATGAGACAGATTGTAACACTAATCGCACTGCTGTATGCGGCAATGGTGCATGCTCAAGGCATAATCGATGTACATTCACATCTTATCACCTCTGAGTTTGTGTCGGCATTGGAAAACGAGGGCAAACTGATGGACGAGGGATTCCCCTTGCCGAAGTATGACGTCACGGAGCATCTGCGGTGGATGGACGAAGCTGGCATTGAAACATCGGTGCTGACATTAGCGGCACCACAGCCGACATCAGCCGAAGTGGTTCGTAAGACCAACGAGACCGCTGCCCGCATAAAGCGCGAGCACCC
Source organism: Bacteroides sp. Ga6A2 (assembly GCF_000702225.1). NCBI lineage: Bacteria > Pseudomonadati > Bacteroidota > Bacteroidia > Bacteroidales > Bacteroidaceae > Bacteroides > Bacteroides sp. Ga6A2. Next base: position 46,513 of record NZ_JNKX01000015.1, read on the forward strand.
TGGGCGATTCTGTTCTGTGCCGCCCTGCCGCTACCTGATGTGCAGAAAGCCATCGGGGAGGCGAAGTATGCCCTCGACGTGCTGAAGGCCGACGGCATCAAGTTGGCTACCAATGTGAACGGGCAATATCTCGGCGCACTTGAACTCGACACGCTGTTCTCTGTATTGAACGAGCGCAAGGCGGTGGTGATTCAGCATCCGCATCGCCCTGAGCCAGTGAACAAGGAGGTAATGATACAGACGCCGCTGGCTATGCAGGAATACCTATCTGAGACCACTCGTGCCGTAACGAATATGATTAGTCGCAACGTGCTGGCCCGTTTTCCGAATGTAAAGGTGGTGGTGCCCCATTGTGGAGCCTATCTACCGCTTGCCGTGCCTCGCATGAAATCGCTGACACCCGTGATGCAGGCCAACAAGATGGTGGGTGAGATAGACTGGGAGGCCAACCTTCGCGCCCTGTACTACGACCTCGCAGGCGCACACAGTCCAGAGACCATCCGCATGATGCTCACCATCACCACGCCCGACCATCTGTTCTACGGTTCCGACTATCCTTACGTTGCTACACAGGTGCTCACCCAGAGCCTCGCCCGCATGAAGCAGTATCTATCGAAAGAGCCCGACCTTGCGCCATTCCAAAAGATGATTCTTTCGGAGAATGCCCGTTGGCTTTTTGGTCAAACCACCAATAAGCCAACCGCTGACGTACCTCACGCTGATACGATGTTGTATCGCCTGGCTGAAATCGAGATTCATCCGCAATACTTGAAGGAATACCTTGCTGCAGCCGCAGAAATTCAGAAAGCGAGCCTTGCCGAAGAACCAGGCGTAATCTGCCTGTTCCCAACACAAACAAAGGAAGATAGCTGCCAAATTCGTATCCTCGAAATCTACGCCTCGCAGCAGGCCTACCAGCACCACATCCAGACTGCCCATTTCCTGAAGTACAAGCAGGGCACCCTACACATGGTGAAGCACCTGAAGCTGCAAGACTTCCAGCCGCTAACACCAGAAACAATGAATATGATTTTTAAACGACAATAAAAACAGAAAGAACATGAAACAGAATATCGGACAGAAAATGACACTCTATCCCACACCAGCAACAGTTGTTGGCACTGTGGATAGCGAAGGAAAAGTAAACTGGCTCTTGGTAGCCCATGTGGGTATCGTAAGCCACTCAAAGCTATTGCTAAGCGTACATTCGTCGCACCATAGCATCGCAGCCATCGACGAGAGCAAGCGTTTCTCAATCAACATCATCAGCGAGGATTTTGTGGCTCAAGCCGACTACACAGGAACAGTAAGCGGAGCCAATACCAACAAATCGCAAGTGTTTGAGTTTCATTTGGGCGAGGCAGGTATGCCAGTTATTGAACAGTCGCCTATGGTGATGGAGTGCGAAGTCATAGACGTGTACGAGATCGACGGTTTTAAGAACTACATTTGCAACGTGTTGAACAACTACGTGGATGAGGATAAACTGGACGAGAAAGGCAAGCCCAACTACGAGAAACTGCGCCCCGTACTGTTCGAGATGCCTACCTATAAATATCTGCGTACAGGCGACATCATCGGCGACTGCATGAGGATGGGGAAAGCATACGGTACAAAGGTTATCAATAAGGAATAAGGGAACAATGAAAAGAGTCGCAACATTATTATTTGCATTATTAATGATGACAACAGTAAATGCACAGACGCTGACGGAACGTCAAAAGGGATTGGCGGCATGTGCCTGTCTGATGGCACAAGGTAACTTGGAACGCTTGGAACCAGTCGTGCGACAAGCACTCGACAACGGCGTAACCATCAATGAAGTGAAAGAGGCTTTCTCGCAACTATATGCCTACACGGGCTTTCCGCGTAGTCTGAATGCACTGGGCGTATTGAACAAGGTATTAGAGAATAGAAGTAAAAACTGGCAGGAGGGTAAGCCTTGGATGCGCCCTGCCGAGTGGGATAATGCCCGCAAGGCATATGAACTGGGCACGAAGAACCAGACGCAGCTATCTGGCAGTCCGTTCGATTACACCTTCTGTCCGCAAGACGATTACTATTTGAAAGCACACCTCTTTGGCGACATTTTCGCCGGCGACCAACTCACAAATGCCGACCGCGAGATAGTGACCGTTGCAGCACTGAGCGGTCTCGAAGGTGTTGCTCCTCAGTTGACTGCCCACAAGAAGGGCGCCGTAAATATGGGCAACCCGCAAGAACTCGTCGACGAGCTCTGTGCTTGGCTTGATAAAGAAGGGTACACGCTGAAGAGTAAATGGCCGAAGGGCGAACCCAACACGGGCTATGCGCAGTATTTCATCGGCAATAGTTATTTGTCCAACGTTGGCGGTGATGTACATAATGTCACCTTCGAGCCACGCTGCCGCAACAATTGGCATATCCATCACAAACAGGTGCAGGTACTGATCTGCGTAGCAGGTCGCGGCTGGTATCAGGAATGGGGCAAGGAGCCTGTGGAAATGACTCCTGGCACCGTCATCGCTATTCCCGCCGAGGTGAAGCACTGGCACGGTGCAGCCAAAGACTCATGGTTCCAGCATCTGACGTATCATAAAGACGTAAAAGAAGGTGCAAGCCATGAGTGGCTGGAACCTGTAACGGATGAGATATACAACAAACTACAGTAAGATATGAAAAAGATAGTAAGGATATTGACGGCACTCTTGGCTATGAGTCTGAGTGTATGCTCACAAAAGAATGAGAGTAAAAACATGAACAAAGTATTAGTTGCCTATTTCTCGGCTTCAGGTGTGACAAAGGATGTGGCCCAGCAGTTGGCAGAGGTAACAGGTGGAACACTGCACGAAATCAAGCCAGCACAGCCCTACACAGATGCAGACCTCGACTGGCGTGACAAGCAGAGCCGTAGCAGCGTAGAGATGCAGGATAAGTCATCTCGCCCAGCCATCACGGACAGAGTATCGAAGAAAGATTTAGAGAAACAAGTTAATAAACAGTAAATCTGCCTCCTACAATCAAAATTTCGAGCTGTGTCACTGTGCGGCACAATGCAATAAAAGAACTCATTTTACGTTATATTACATACGCACTGAAAGTCCGAAGCACTGCCCTATCACGAACAGACGTACAGAATAAATAAAAACAAATATCAACAATGCTGACAATCAACACACAAGCTCCTGATTTTACTCTGCCCGATCAGGACGGAAAAATACATAGTCTGAGCGACTACAAAGGCAAAAAGATTGTGCTTTATTTTTACCCAAAGGATAACACTTCGGGCTGCACAAAACAGGCTTGCGCTTTTTCGGAACTCTTTCCGCATTTTCGCGAAAAGGGCGCAGAAATCATCGGCATCAGCAAAGACAGCGTTGCCTCGCACAAAAAATTTCAGGAGAAATTCAACCTCAAGTTCACCCTCCTCGCCGACACCGAAAAGACCGCCATCCAAGCCTACGACGTTTGGAAAGAGAAAACCCTCTACGGCAAAAAATCTTTCGGCGTAGTGCGCACCACGTATCTAATCGACGAAAACGGAATAATCGTAAAGGCTTTCTCAAACGTCAAGGCGGCTGAAAATCCGGGACAAATGTTGGAGGAGATATAAATTCGTCAACTATGCATTACAACAAAATTATCACCCTAAAAAACTCCGCCGTCTGCACTCTCCGCAATGCTGATTTTGCCGATGGTGCGGCGGTGCTCGAAGTGTTTTTACTCACTCACGCTCAAACAGATAACTTACTCTCGTATCCCGATGAAAACACTTTTACAGCCAACGATGAGGCGATGTATCTTAAAGAAAAATCCGACAGCCAAGACGAGATTGAAATCCTCGCAGAAATCGACGGCAAGGTGGTTGGCACAGCGGGAATTTCAAAAATCGGCAAGCACGCAAAGGTAAAGCACCGCGCCGAATTTGGTATCGGCATCGACCAAAAATATTGGGGTTTGGGCATCGGCAAGGCTCTCACCGAAGCCTGTATCGAATGTGCGCGAAAAGCAGGTTACAGTCAGTTGGAACTCGAATGTGTGGCAGAAAATCAAAAGGCTTTGAACCTCTATCGCCGCCTTGGCTTCATAGAATTTGGGCGCAATCCGATGGGTTTTAATTCGCGAAATAAAGGTTTTCAAGAATTGGTGATGATGCGATTGCCGCTATAAAAAAGTTGCTATCCTAAAAAACATTTCTACATTTGCAAAAAACGCATGTCTGTTTCGACTTTCTTCTGCATCTGACTGCAAGGCTTTCCAACCGAACTACAAGGACATGGGCAAAGAAAATCATAAAAAACAACCAGATATGCCCCCAAAAAGCATTATTTTTGTCGAGATTTTAATCAAAACCTCAATAACAACTAATTTTATCCAAACTAAAAAAGTATGAAAAGCAGAAAAATGTTTGCAGCACCGCTCTCTTTCGACGGCAGAATTGGACGGTTGGAGTATTTTCTGACACTCCTTATCGTATTTACAGCAATCTTAGCCTTTATATATAGGCCGTATCTTATAAATGCAGATATCGAAATTTTTATCAACAATATTGAATATCCATTGCTCACCTTGGCTCTCTGGTTCTTGTTGGCGCAGACTATCAAGCGAACTCATGACTTCGAACTATCAAGCGTACCATTTAAGGTTCTTCCGTTACTTTTCTTAGAAGGAGATAAAAAAGACGATGAGTGCAATATCGAAAATAAAGTATGCACTATACAGAACACCTATGTTCGATTCTATATCTGCCTGATGCTACTCTATACATGTGGCATAACAATAAACCTTATTCATTGGTATAAGATTTTAGTCGATTATGGTCAGGCAAATTTGGCATTAATGACATTACAAACCACGTTTAGTACAATTTATTTCGTAGGTTTTCTCTTGCTTTTACATTATCGGAAAGTTGGATTTTATTTAGTTACTTGCGGTGGCGTTTTTACTTTTATCAATACAATAGGATATATCAGCACCTATCCGAAGTTATTCCAATTTTCGTCAATACCAATAGCTGAGACTTATCTTGCCGTCATACATTTGCTATATATTGCAAGTTTCACAATTCTCTACAAGATGCTAAAAAAAACGTCAGAGTGGAAAAAGTTAGAAAAAGGCTTAAAGGGTACAAACTGGAAGTCTGTTATGACATATTTCCTTGTACTCGAATTGGCAAGATTTATTACAGACCAATTTATGAAGATCTTCACTTTAATAAGATTGTAATATTTATCCCTCATCATGCTTTCTTGAATTGGCGACGTCAGCATCTGCATTGACGAGGGAGAAGCATTTTTAGCACATTATTCAACAAATCCATATTGCATCGCAGAAAATACTACGAGATACCACTACCGAAAATCGGAAGGACGGACTACCAATTTCACATTTTTTAGGCATTATTCGGAAAAGTTTTAATATTTTTGCGGATTATAACAATTTACAGAAAAGTTGATTGAGAAAATATGGATATAAAGGCCGATGACTACTTTGCGGAACTTGAGGACTTGTTCAACAGAACGAACGATGTTGACATTGCTGAAATATACGATATTTTCAGCCATATTTTCACACGAATTGCCGACGACTGCACACGAGAACTGAAGATTCTATTCAGCGGACAGTTTGCAAAAATAGACTATCTGCTGAAGCAGCACAACACCAGCAGCGAACTCTCCTATCGGATTCACGACCTGAGAATAAGACTGAAGGACACGACGAAATTCAACCAGAACCAACTGATTGAACTTTGTCCGCACGACCTACAGACTCTGTGCGAATTTATTGCCGACATTTTCTCGGTTCACATTCCTGCCGAGTTGCAGAAGCATTTTCCGCTCGTAACACGCAAGATTTCGGGCAGGAAACTCGCCGCCGAATATTTCAGAATAGTGGTGAGCAGCTGGGACAGCACTTATATCTACGGAACGGCAGAATACAACGACCTTAACGAGGTGAAAATCTGCTATAACTTTAGCGACAAGTACAGCCTTGGCGACTGGACTTACATTGAGCCGATGCTGTCGGAAGGCTGCCAGCTGAACATCGTCAAGCCGCGAATAGCCAACGAAATCTATTATCCCGAACTAATCATTTTCGAGCCAGACTACCTTATCGACATCTCGCAGATTGCAGCGTGCTTCGAGAGTTACGGACACAGCCCGGAGCAATATCTGCTGAATAAGATAAAACTGTATCCAAACACGAAATACATTCTTCTTGGAAATCTTGCCGGACAATTCCTCGATGAGGAGATTCACAACCTCGACAAGGATGTGAGATACGAGGACAGCATAAACCGATTCTTCAAGAAGAATGCCATAAACTTTGCAACGTGCTGCGAACTCGACGGCTCGTTTCACGAAGAGGCACGACGACAGCAGCAATACATCAGAAATACCGTAAGAAACGCACTGAAAGAGAGTGTAAAGACATTCGATATAGAGAAAGTCCTGCTCGAACCGTCGTTCTTCAGCGAGGAGCTCGGAATTCAAGGGAGAATGGACCTTCTGCTCAACGACAATACCGTTTTGATTGAGCAGAAAAGTGGAAAGGCAAACACGTTCTCGTCTGATTCTGCCGTTCCGCAGCCACAGGAGAAACATCTCGTGCAACTTCTGCTCTACATGGCTCTGATTCACTACAATTACGGCCTCAGAAACGAAAACATCTACGCATTTCTGCTTTATTCGAAATATGCCAAGAGTCTGGTCAAGTGCTCGCCTGCCCCGAAAGAACTTTTCGAGGCTTTCAAACTGCGCAACGAGATTGTAGCCAACGAACTTTCGTATCCGCAGGGAACGATGTCGCAACTGCTCGACATCACGCCCGATTCGCTGAACACAAAATGCAACTACGGCTTCTTCTGGGAGCGATATCAAGAGCCTCAGATTCAGGAAGTTCTCGCGCCGCTGCACAATGCCATCAGTCTTGAGCAGAAATACTATCTGCAATTTATGAAATTTATTGCCACGGAGCATATCCTGTCGAAAATAGGCAACCGTCAGCAGCCAGCATCGGGCTTTGCAGCCCTCTGGAACTCGTCGCTTGCCGAGAAGCATCTTGCCGGAAACATCTACGACAGTCTGTCTATCTGCAACAAGAAAACAGGCGACGACGGCATCACAACCATCACTCTGAAGATTCCGGAAAGCGACACGTTCGACAATCCGAACTTCCGCGTGGGCGATGTGGTGATTCTTTACAGATACAATTCAACGGAGATTCCCGATGCACGAAAGACGATGGTTCATCGAGCATCAATCGAGGACATCACGAACGAGGAGATAACGCTTCTGCTGAGGGCGGCGCAACGCAACGAATCGGTGTTCGACACGCCGAAAAACTACAAATGGGCGGTTGAGCACGACTTTATAGACTCGTCGTACAACGCGCAATACAAGGCTATGCAGATGTTTCTGCTTACCACCGAAGACCGCCGCGACCTTATCTTGGCACAACGAATGCCAGAGGTTGACAAATCTGTTTCGCTAAACAACGACTACGGCAACGACGACTTCAACACTCTGGTTCTGAAAGCGAAACAGGCAAAGGACTACTTTATCATTATCGGTCCTCCGGGAGCAGGAAAGACATCTTACGGAATGTTGAACGTGCTGAAAGAAGAACTCTCTGAACCCGACGGCACGGTTCTCGTTGTATCATTCACCAACAGAGCGGTTGACGAGGTTTGCAGCAAGTTGGTCGAGAACAACATCGACTTTATGCGCATCGGCACAAAACTGTCGTGCGCCAAGGAATATCGCCCGTTTCTGATGGAAAACAAACTGAAATCTTGCAGAAACATAACGAGCATAAGGCAGGCGGTGGCGCAGACGCGCGTAATCGTGGGCACAACGACGAGTCTGAGCAGCAACACTAATCTGTTCGACCTGAAGAAATTCAACCTTGCCATCATCGATGAGGCTTCGCAGATTCTCGAACCGCATCTTCTCGCCATCCTCTCGGCAAAGAACGGCAACGAGGTGGCAGTCAGGAAGTTTGTGATGATTGGCGACCACAAGCAACTCCCGGCGGTAGTTCAGCAAGAAGAATACGAATCTGCCGTTGACGACGAGGTTCTGACGGAAATAGGACTGACAAACTGCCGTCTGTCGCTCTTCGAACGACTTCTGAGGCTGAACCGCGACAACGACGACATCATTCATCTGCTAAGCAAGCAAGGACGAATGCACACCGACATAGCCTTCTTCACAAACCAAGCATTCTACAACGGCAAACTCGGAATCGTTCCGCTACCCCATCAGACAAAAGAACTTTCTGAAGAGGCAGAAGAAAGCAACGGCATAGCCCGAATGCTGAAGACAAGCCGAGTAGCCTTCGTCGAGGCTGAACTGCCCGAACATTCGGTATCAGAAAAAGTCAATCAGAACGAGGCTGACATCATAGCCGCCACGATAAAGTCGATTTTCGAAATAGAAAAAGACAGATTCGATGCCGACAAGACCGTGGGAGTCATAGTTCCGTACCGAAACCAGATTTCTGCCGTGAGAAAAACGGTTCAGAAACTCGGCATCAAGGCTCTCAACGGCATAACCATCGACACGGTAGAACGTTTTCAGGGAAGCCAGCGAGACTACATCATCTACGGATTTACCGTTCAGAAGATTTATCAACTCAACTTCCTCACCAGCAACGTGTTTACCGATACCGACGGCGTTGTTATAGACCGCAAACTCAACGTGGCTCTGACACGGGCACGAGAGCACATGATAATAACAGGCAACAGCCGTCTGCTCTCGAAAAACTCGATATTCAGCAAATTATTGAGTTACATCAAGAAGAATGGCACATATATTGATGTGTTAAAAGAAAACTATTGTAATGGCAATTTCTAAAGAATAAATATGGCACAAGGACAGACCGCTATAAAAGACCGTCAGAAAATCGATTTCCAAGAACCCAAGAAGTTCAAGGTGATAATGATGAACGACGACATCACAACCTTCGACTGCGTAATAATGATTCTGAAAACCGTATTCATGAAGCCGTCCGACGAAGCAGAATATCTGACAATGAAGATAGACCGCACCGGACAGGCTGTCGTGGGCATCTACTCCTACGACATTGCCCGCTCTAAGCAGCGAAAGGCAACATCCATGGCACGAAACCTCGGCTTTCCTTTAGTTATAAACGTAGAACCCGCAGAATAATGAGTCAGAAAGATTTTGTAATAAACGCACTTAACCGTGCTTTCGAAATTGCCAGCATTCAGCGAAACGAGTTCGTAACGCCCGAGCATATAATCTATGCCATAACCGAGCACGTTCCGTTCAGGGAGGTGTGCCAGAAGATGGACTACGACATCGACGAAATCTCGACATGTCTTGCCGACGAAATATATAAGTACGAGCATGTTAGCGACGACATCGAATACATGCTCGAAAGGTCTTATCAGGCCGAATACATCATGCAGAACTGCATCGATTTCTATGCCGAGGAAGACGGCGTTCAGGCTGACCTCTGCGTTCCGGGACTTGTCTTTGCTGCGATATCGCTCACAAACTCAATGGTTTCAAACCTTCTGAACAGCGTCGTTTCGGACACTACGCTGTTCCTGAGCGAACTGTCGAAATCATACAAATGGGCTGAGATGAACAATTCGTTCGAGGTTAAGAGAAACCGCGACTTTGCCCACGACAAACATTTTGAGCACGACGAAGATGAGGATTTTTACGACTCTGACTTTGATGAAATGAACAACAATACTGATGAAAAGACGGAAGACGAGTGGAAAAAATTTACCGTCTGCCTGAACGACAATATAAAGAATTACAATCCGTTGATTGGCAGGGAGAAAGAACTTGAAAGAACAATTCAGGTTCTCTGCCGAAAGGACAAAAATAATCCGCTGCACATCGGCGAGCCGGGAGTCGGAAAAACCTCAATAGTGCGTGGACTGGCAGCACTCATCGAAGGCGGAAAGGTTCCAGAGCGTCTGCGCAATTACCGAATATACCAGATTGATCTCGCCGGAATGCTCGCCGGAACTCAGTATCGCGGAGAGTTCGAGAAGCGCATCAAGATGGTTATGGACGGCATGATGAAAGACGGCAAGGCAATCGCCTACATCGACGAGATTCACAACCTTGTTGGCGCAGGTGCAAGCAACGACGGCTCGATGGATGCTTCGAACATTCTGAAGCCTTACCTCGAGGAAAATAGCATACGCTTCATCGGCTCAACCACGTTCGATGAATACAAGCGCTATTTCGCCAAAAGCAAGGGCATGATTCGACGTTTCCAAGACATCGAGATTGCCGAACCTTCGACCGACGAGTGTGTAAAAATCATCAATGGTCTGAAAAACAAATACGAGAAATATCACAACGTGAAATATGGCAAGGGCGTTATCGAATATGCCGTTGACATGAGCGCGCGATTCATTAACAACCGTTTTCTTCCAGATAAAGCCATAGACCTTATCGACGAAGCTGGAGCATTTCTCGAAATGCATCCGTTGGAAGAAAAAAAGCAGCAGACAGTTACAAAACAGCATATCGCCGATATTCTGAGCAAGGTCTGCAAGGTTGAATCAATGGCGATAAAGAAGGAGGAAGACAAGGACATAAAGAACTTGGAACAGAACATCAAGCAGAAAATATACGGTCAGGACAAGGCCGTAGAACAGGTTGTTGAGGCTATCCAGATGTCGAAAGCCGGATTGGTGGACGAGAATAAGCCCATCGCAAGCTTCCTCTTCGTCGGACCGACTGGCGTTGGAAAGACGGAGTTGTGCAAGGTTCTTGCCGAACAGATGGGCATCCAGCTCGTGCGCTTCGACATGAGCGAATACACCGAGAAGCATACCGTTGCCAAACTGATTGGCGCACCAGCCGGATACATCGGCTACGAGGACGGCGGACTGCTGACCGATGCCATCCGCAAATCGCCAAACTGCGTGCTTCTTCTCGACGAGATTGAGAAGGCTCACGGCGACATATACAACATCCTTCTGCAAGTTATGGATTATGCCCGACTGACCGACAACAAAGGTCAGAAGGCCGACTTCAGGCACGTCGTGCTCGTCATGACATCGAATGCAGGAGCACAGTTCGCAAGTCAGGCAAGCATCGGATATTTCCCATCGGCATCGAGCGGCGAAAGCATGATGAAGCAAGTGAAAAAGACTTTCAAGCCCGAATTTCTGAACCGTCTCAACGGCATCGCGGTCTTCAACGACATGGATTTGACTATGGCAGGAATGATTCTCGACAAGAAAATCGGCGAACTACAGACGCGTCTTTCTGCCAAGAACGTAACCCTTAGCATCTCAGACGAGGCGCGCGAGATACTTCTGAAAAAAGGCTTTACGAAAGAATACGGCGCACGAGAGATGGACCGCGTAATACACAAGAATCTCGCCACTCAACTTGCAAAGAAAATTCTCTTCGGCAACCTAAAGAAAGGCGGAAACGCCAATGCCACCGTCAGCAATGGCGAAATCATAATCGAATAAAATCAGCATTTTATGATATTCCAACTCGACGACTCCATATCATTTCCCGACCCTCGTCTTGGCGAGCCGAACGGATGCTTCGCCGTGGGCGGAGACTTGTCGGTAGACAGACTTCTGCTTGCATACAGCAACGGAATTTTTCCGTGGTACGACTACAAGAACTGCGAACAGATTGTATGGTACTGCCCTATGCAACGCTTTGTCATCTTCCCTAACGAGATTCATATCTCGCACTCAATGCGCACGCTGTTCAACAAGAACAAATATCAATTCAGCATAAACAATGCGTTCGAAGATGTTATGCGCAACTGCGCCGAGGTGAACAATCGCAACGAGCTGGAAGGCGCATGGCTCGGTGAACACATCATAGAGGCGTACACCGAACTCTACAAGCAACGTTTTGCCGCCAGCGTTGAGGTATGGGACGAGGATGACAATCTGGTTGGCGGACTCTACGGCGTCAATATCGGTCACTATTTCGTTGGCGAAAGTATGTTTTCGCGCGTGCCAAGCGGCTCAAAACTCGCGCTTATCTATCTGGCAAAAGTCCTCCAGAGAAATGGAGGCACAATGATTGACTGCCAGCTCAAAACACCGCATCTGGAAAGCATGGGCGGCCGATACATCTCGTACGACGAATACATGAAAATCATCAAAGACGAATAAAAAAAGCCCCGACGCTTGATTGCATCGGGGCGAACTATATATAAGAAAAACTTACTTCTTAACTGGAATCTTGTCAATTCTATTCTGATGGCGACCGCCTTCAAACTCAGTAGAGAAATACTCGTCCATGATAGCCTCGGCTGTCTTTGTGTCGATAAAACGACCCGGCATAACGAGTACATTTGCATTGTTGTGCTGACGTGCAAGATGAGCAATTTCTGGAATCCAACTCAATGCTGCGCGGATTCCCTGATGCTTGTTCAGAGTGATGGCGATGCCCTCTCCGCTGCCGCAGATGGCGATGCCCGGATAGCACTCACCGCTCTCAACTGCCTCTGCCAGAGGATGAGCAAAATCAGGATAGTCGCAACTGTCGGTTGAGTTTGTTCCAAAATCCTTGAATGTGTATCCTTTCTTAGTTAGGTATTCCTTAACGAACTGCTTTAGTTCGTAACCTGCATGGTCAGATGCAAGTCCAATTGTTTTTACTTCCACTGTTATTAAATTTGATGTGTTAATTTTAGTTCTGCAAAAATAATAATAAAAAGAAGGATACACAAATAATGCGTAACCTTCTTTCCATATCTTTTAACTATTTTGTTAATGATTCATCGAACCTGCCACAATATCGAGCAACTCACTCGTAATTGCCTGCTGACGGCTCTTATTGTACATCAGCGTAAGTTCTTGAAGCAAATCGTCAGCATTATCCGTAGCCGTCTGCATGGCAACCGTACGGGCTGCATGTTCGCTCGCGTTCGAGTCGAGCAGCGCGGTATAGATTTTCAGATGCAGAACCGTCGGAATCAAAGCCTTCACAACCTCTTCCTTGCTTGGCTCAACGATATAGTCGAGATTCTGATTCTGCGCACCGTCCTTGAACGCATCAAGTTCGATTGGCAGAAAAACCTCGCGACGCAAAACCTGTGAGGCCGTGTTCTTGAAGTGATTGTAGATGATTTCGACCTTGTTAATCTCACCAGCAACAAACTTCTGCATAAGTTCCTCGGCCACCTCGCTTGCCGTCTTGAACGACGGATGTTCAGCCATCACGCTATAATCAGCATCAACGCCCGTAGCGTCAAGTTTCTTCACGGCATCGGCAACCTTTCTGCCTATCGGATAGACAATTATGTTTTCCTTGCCAAGATGCTTGTAGTCGTCAACAGCCTTTGTTAGCGATTTTATCACGTTTGCGTTGAATCCACCGCACAAACTCGAGTTTGAGGCATACACAACCAGCGCAACCTTCTTCACGGCACGCTCGGCGGTATACAGAGAATCAACCTCAATGTCGCCGCTCAGAAAATTGCCCAAAATCGTGCTCATCTGAGTCTCGTATGGCAACATATTCTCAATCGTCTGCTGCGCCTTGTGCAGTTTGGAAGAAGCAACCATCTTCATGGCCGAAGTGATTTTGCGCGTGTTGGTCACCGACGCGATTCTTCCCTTAACTTCTTTTAAAGATGGCATAGTCTGAATTATTTAAGTTGTGCTGAAACTGATGCTGCAACCTCTCTGATAAGGTTTGTAACCTCATCGGTAAGCTGACCCTCTGCCAATGGCTTCAGAATCTTGTCCTGATACATCGTTCTCACTGTGTCGAGGAAGATTCTCTGGAATTCAGGAACTGCATCGACAGAAATGTCCTTCATCAAAGAGTTTACGCCACAATAGATGATGGCAACCTGCTCTGCTACCGACATAGGGCTATACTGAGGCTGAACAAGCAGTTTGTTGTTCTTTCGACCGCGGTCGATAGCCATCGCCGTTACAGGGTCCATATCGCTCGAGAACTTGGCGAACGACTCCAACTCACGATACTGCGCTTGGTCAATCTTCAGCGTTCCGGCAACCTTCTTCATTGACTTAATCTGAGCAGCACCACCTACACGAGAAACCGAGATACCAACGTTAATAGCCGGACGGAATCCCTGATTGAAGAGGTCTGTCTCCAGATAAATCTGACCGTCTGTAATAGAAATTACGTTTGTCGGGATGTATGCCGAAACGTCGCCAGCCTGAGTCTCGATAATCGGAAGCGCTGTAAGCGAACCACCGCCCTTAACCTTGCCTTTCAGACAGTCAGGAAGGTCGTTCATCTGCTCGGCAACCTCCTGCTGAGCGTTAATCTTCGCAGCACGTTCAAGAAGTCGTGAGTGAAGATAGAACACATCACCCGGATAAGCCTCACGACCAGAAGGTCGCTTCAGAATAAGCGATACTTCGCGATAAGCCACGGCCTGCTTTGACAAATCGTCGTAGATTACAAGCGCATGACGACCAGTATCTCGGAAATACTCGCCTATGGCTGCACCAGCAAACGGAGCATAGTACTGAAGCGCAGCAGGGTCGGAAGCAGTAGCCGAAACAACGATTGTATAAGGCATTGCTCCATACTCCTTCAAGGCGTTTACTATATTTGCAACAGTACTACCCTTCTGACCTACAGCAACATAGATACAGTAAACAGGGTCGCCTTTCTCAAAGTTCTCCTTCTGATTGATGATTGTATCAATAGCGATGGCAGTCTTTCCTGTCTGACGGTCGCCGATGATAAGTTCGCGCTGTCCGCGACCGATAGGAATCATCGAATCGACAGCCTTCAAACCTGTCTGCAAAGGCTGATTTACCGGCTGACGATAGATTACGCCTGGGGCTTTGCGCTCAAGAGGCATCTCGAAAGTCTCTCCTCCGATGGCACCCTGTCCGTCGAGCGGCTGTCCCAGCGGATTTATAACACGTCCAAGCATCTGCTCGCTCACATTGATAGATGCGATGCGCTTGGTTCGTGTTACTGTCATTCCCTCCTTTATCTGGTCGGTAGGACCAAGAAGAACGGCACCAACGTTGTCTTCCTCAAGGTTCATCACAATACCCATGATTCCGTTAGGGAATTCCAGCAATTCGTCGGCCTCGGCATTGCGAAGTCCATAGATGCGCGCAACGCCATCGCTCACAGTGAGCACGGTGCCCGTTTCTTCAAACTCCGCATTGTTCTCTATGCCTTGAAGTTGTTCCAAAAGGACTTTAGAAACCTCACTGGAATTTATGTTTTCAGACATTTTTCTTTATTTATTTGTTCAACACATGGCATTGTTGCACTGCACAGCGGCGCATCAAGCCTTAAAATTTGTAAACTGCTGCAATGTTTTGCGCAACTGTGTGCTTACGCTTTGGTCAAGTCGATATGTATCATACTCAAGAATGAAACCACCAACAATCTCAGGGTCGGTTTCGGTTACAAAATCAACCTTTCCCATAGTCTTTTGTTCGACCATCTTGCGCATTCTTTCCTCAATCTCCGAAGAAACAGGAACAGCAGTAATTAGCTTGCCTCTGGTAATGTTATTCTGTTTTCTGTACAAATCAACATAAGAGTTAGCCATAAACTGTAACAGATTCAGCCTTTCAGACTTTATCAAAAGTTTTATGAAATTCTGAGTGCTTGCACATGCCTTGCCTCCACAGGCTGTCACACACAACGCCGTCTTCTTGTCTGCTGCGAGAGCAGGACTTGCCAGCGATGCACGCAGCCTCGGAACATCGATAAAGCATCTTGCAAGAACCATCATCTCGTTATACACGCTTTCTGCTTCACCGTTTAACTGGGCATATTTCAGCAGCGCACGCGTATAACGCATTGAAATAACTCCTACATTCATGATAACACTTATTTAGAAACAGTTACTTCGTCAAGCAATCGGCTTATCAAATCCATCTGCTTGTTGTCTGATGCGAGTTCCTTACGCAGAATTTTCTCGGCAACTTCTACCGAAAGTTGGGTAACCTGCTTGCGTATATCGGCAACAGCGGCTTCCTTTTCTTTCTGAATCTGTGCACGAGCCTCTTCTATAATCTTTGCGCCCTCAGCATCAGCCTTGTCCTTTGCATCTTTTACAATAGCATCACGCGTAGCGGCAGCCTCTCTTAAGATTTCTGCCTGCTTAGCGCGTGCTTCCTGCAGAATGGATTCACTTTCTTCCTTTATGTTGACAAGTTTCTCGTTTGCCTTGCGTGCATTCTCCAAACTCTCGTCTATGAAAGCCTTACGTTCGTTTACCATATTTACAATGGCAGGGAAACCGAACTTCCATAGGATGAGGAAGACGATGAAGAACACCACCGACATCCAAAAAAGCAGTCCAACACTCGGATATAATAAATCCATATTTCGAACTATTTATTTCTGAAAAATTCTTTTCTTAATAGATGATTATACGCACATAAAGGCAACAGCCACAGCGAACAATGCAGCACCCTCGATAAGAGCAGCCGCAATAATCATTGACACGTTCAACTTACCCTGAATCTCAGGCTGACGAGCCATTGCATCCATTGCCTGACTTCCGATGCGACCAATTCCCAAACCTGCGCCGATAACTGCCAAACCTGCGCCGATAACTGCCAAACCTGTACTTAGACCAGCAGCACCTGCTGCCTCTAACAATAGTAATGAACTCATAATTTTAATTTTTTAGTTATTGATTATTTCTTTTTATTATCACTCCTCGGCAGGCTCTGTTCGTGCCATACCGATGAAAATAGCACTCAACATTGTAAATACCATAGCCTGAATAAAGCAGACCATTAATTCCAGACACGTCATAAAAACGCTAAGGGAAACACTTAATATTGACATACTCGTCAACATCGCCACACCCTTTGATGCCATCAGAAAAATGATGCATGTAAGAGCCAAAGCAATAAGATGTCCGGCAAGCATATTTGCAAAAAGTCGAATCATCAAGGCGAACGGCTTTGTAAAGATGCCCACAAACTCGATGAGCGGAATCAATGGAATCGGACATTTAAGCCAAACAGGAACTTCTGGCCAGAAAATATCCTTCCAATAATGCTTATTTCCGCTGAACTGCGTTATCACAAACGTACAGAATGCAAGAAAGAAGGTAAATGTAATGTTACCCGTAACATTACCGCCTCCTGGAGGGAACGGTACAACACCCATAATGTTGCACACAAATATAAACAAAAAACATGTAAGCAACCACGGAACATATTTCTCATATCCTTTTCCAATACTTGGCTTTATGATTTCATCTACAACATACATTACAAGCATCTCAACAAATCCGACGAATCCTTTCGGTGCCTCGTCGCTCGGTTTTCGATTTTTGTACCATCGTGCCGGCAACAAAATGCAAAGAATCAAGATGATTGCATTGACAAACATCACGGCAACAGTCTTCGTAATTGAAATATCAAGTTTTACAGGGATATACTCACCCGATTCATTCTTCTCCAAAACTTTGCCTGCATATTCGCCTTTCTCCGCCAATGCCAACCCATTCGATGCAAACTTCAATCCGTCTTTTTCTTCGGCAAAACCAGAAGAAAGAAACACCTTGAAGCCGGCATTAGTATATACGATTACAGGCAGCGGGATAATAATAGCATTCTCGCCTTCTCCGGTTATATGCCATTCATGAGAGTCCCTGATATGTTCCATCACCAATTCCGACGCATTGAACGACTCATCCTCGTCCTGTGCGTTGCAGAGCATAGGCACAATTAGCGCCAAGGTCAGAATCAGAAATAGTTTTCTAAAGCAATTCATAAGTTATTCTTTTTCTCTTTGAATCTTTGCGAAGTATAATGTGTTGAAAAACAACATGGACAAGTAAAATACCATAAATGTCATGGTAAATATTTTACGCATCATAATGTCGGGTTCTCGGCGGAAAAATATCCACACAACCACCAAAGCCGTTACAATTCTGAAAGCCGATGCCACCATGTAAGAAACAAGTTGTGTTCTCGACGATGACATGGCGGAAAACTTCCACATCAACGTATATGTAACGCTCATAAAGGCATTGTACGCAAAGATGATAACGAGCATTCTCTTCAAACAATCCAAAGAGGTTACTCCGATAACCACCCCACCCACAGCAACAAGCGTCATCAATATACAGACACTATGAACGAGGTACGACATAGAAAGGTCTCGCCCCTGTGTTTTCTCCAACTTATTAAAGTTCTGCACAAATACTTACATTGTTTTTATGAACCTCAACAAATCCGTTTGATATTGGTATTTGCTGTTTACCTTGTGATGTACCAATCTCTACAACACCCTTTTCCAAGGTTGAGACAATTGCGGCATGGTCATTCAGAATCTCGAAAGGTCCTTTCGTTCCCGGAACGAGAACGCTGTCCACCTCACCTTCATACACCACTTTCTCTGGTGAAACGATTTTCAGTTTCAAACTCATAAACGTATGTATTATGCGTTAGCCGCAGCAAGGAGTTTCTTACCCTTCTCAATGGCATCCTCTATCGTACCGACATTGAGGAACGCCTGTTCTGGAAGGTAATCAACCTCGCCGTCCATAATCATATTGAATCCCTTGATAGTGTCCTCAATAGAAACCATCACACCGCTAACACCTGTAAACTTCTCAGCAACGGTAAACGGCTGTGAAAGGAATCGCTGAACACGACGTGCACGATTTACAGTCTGACGGTCTTCATCTGACAACTCATCCATACCAAGGATGGCGATGATATCCTGAAGTTCCTTGTATCTCTGCAAAATCTGCTTTACTCTCTGTGCACACTCGTAGTGTTCCTTGCCCACAACCAAAGGGTCGAGAATACGAGATGTAGAATCCAACGGATCAACCGCAGGATAGATTCCAAGTTCGGCAATCTTACGGCTCAACACGGTTGTAGCATCAAGATGCGAGAATGTTGTAGCAGGAGCAGGGTCTGTCAAGTCGTCGGCAGGCACATATACAGCCTGAACAGATGTGATAGAACCGTTCTTTGTTGACGTGATTCGTTCCTGCATCGCTCCCATCTCGGTGGCAAGCGTTGGCTGATATCCTACAGCCGATGGCATACGGCCAAGAAGAGCCGATACCTCAGAACCAGCCTGAGTAAAACGGAAGATATTATCGACAAAGAACAAGATGTCGCTTGCCTTTCCTGTCTTTGCACCCTCATCGCGGAACGATTCAGCAACAGTAAGTCCAGACAACGCAACAGATGCACGCGCACCCGGCGGCTCATTCATCTGACCATACACAAGTGCAGCCTGTGACTTCTGCACTTCGTTGTAATCTACCTTAGAGAGATCCCATTCGCCTCTTTCCATAGACTCCTCAAACTCCTTTCCGTACTTGATTACACCAGACTCGATCATCTCTCGCAAAAGGTCATTTCCTTCTCGTGTGCGTTCACCTACACCGGCAAAAACAGAGAAGCCATCGTGTCCCTTGGCAATATTATTTATAAGTTCCATGATGAGCACGGTCTTTCCCACGCCAGCACCACCGAACAGACCAATCTTTCCACCTTTTGAATAAGGTTCAAGAAGGTCGATAACCTTAATTCCTGTTGTTAGAATTTCTCGTGTAGTTGAAAGTTCCTCAAACTTAGGCGGCTCACGATGAATAGGATATGCGCCCTCACGACTGAGTGGCTTCAGACCATCGATATGGTCACCTGTAACATTCATCATTCGTCCCTTAATCTGGTCGCCAACCGGCATTGTAATAGGACTTCCTGTCGGATAGACATCCATACCTCTTCTAAGTCCGTCAGTACGGTCCATAGCGACAGTACGAACGGTATCTTCACCAATATGCTGCTGAACCTCGAGAATCAAATCTCCTCTTCCCGGACGTTCAATCTTTAAAGCATCGTGGATTTTTGGAAGTACATTTTCGGCATCTTCATTTTTTGTGTCAAAATACACATCAATAACAGGACCGATGACCTGCGAAATATGTCCAATTATTTGTGACATAAGCTTTATTTATTTTTATATTTTTACTATCCCGAAATGATTTCACTTATTGTTTATCAAATGCGAATTTAGTAAATATTTCTTAATAACAACAAAAAAAACGACTTTTTTTTGCCTATAGTACAAAAAAGGTCGAAAGAAATGTGTTTTAGGCATAAAATATGCTTATGATAACAAAAAGTGCCGTACAAAAGCATTTGCACGACACTTTATCATTGTAATCGGTGATTTCGATATTATATTGACAATTCATCGAGAACCCTGATAAGCTCCTTATTTATAGGTTTCTCTTTCTTGATTGCATCGACAAAAGGAACATAGACAACATTGTCCTGCTTGATTCCAATCATAACATTACGCTGTCCGTCGAGCAGAGCATCGATTGCTCCCGCACCCAAGCGGCTGGCAAGTATTCTGTCACGTGCCGATGGACTTCCGCCTCTCTGCAAGTGTCCAAGAATAGAAACACGGACATCGTACTGAGGATATTCCTTTCTTACGCGCTCGGCATAGTACATCGCACCACATTTCGGACTCTCGCTCACAATGACGATTGATGAATTCTTTGACTTTCTGATGCCTCGGCCGATGAAGTGCTCCAACTGGTCGGCATCCGTATTATCCTCTGGAATGATGGCAGCCTCTGCACCTGATGCGATGGCACTATTCTGCGCAAGGAATCCGGCATCACGTCCCATAACCTCAACAAAGAAGATACGCTCATGCGAATTAGCCGTATCGCGAATCTTATCAACACAGTCGACGATGGTATTCAACGTTGTATCGTAACCGATAGTGAGGTCTGTTCCATAAAGGTCATTGTCGATTGTTCCCGGCAGACCGATGCAAGGCACATCATATTCTTCAGCAAAGATTTTTGCGCCCGTCAGAGAGCCGTTTCCGCCAATTACGACAAGCGCATCGATTCCGTTAGCAACCATGTTGTCGTATGCCTTCTTTCGTCCTTCAGGAGTCTCGAAGCCCTTAGAACGTGCGGTTTTCAGGATCGTTCCGCCTCGTTGTATAATGTTACTTACGTTTTCTGTAGAGAACGGAACAATTTCATTGTTCATCAAACCCTCATAACCGCGATAGATTGCCTTCACGGTGAAACCGTTACAAATACCACTTCGTGTTATCGCACGTATGGCAGCATTCATTCCCGGAGCATCGCCTCCGGAAGTAAGAATACCAATACACTTTACTCTTGCCATAAGCTATAGATTTTTGCGTCTGCTATAAAATTATCCTAAAAACAATATTCGTACAATATTTCTGTTACCCAATAAACAATAAGTCCTGCGCCCCATCCCAGAAGAACCATCCATGAGAAGTGGCGAAGATACCATTTCAGTCTTATTCTTTCAACTTTCATCACAGCGAATCCAGCCTGAGAACCAATTGTCATCAAGCTACCGCCAACAGCACTACAGTATGCGAGAATCTGCCAATACGAACCGTTCTGACTGAATGCGCTGGCATAGTCACTACCTGTCACATCGGCTGGGTCAACAACATCGTACATAGAGATGCTACTTGCCACCAACGGAATATTATCAAGCACACTCGAAACAAATCCGAGCGCAACACTTATTATATACACGTTGTGAATATTCTCGTCAAGCCAGTTTGCCATTGTTTCCAACGCGCCTGTCTCTTCTATCGCACCGATGGCAAACCAAATACCCAAGAAGAAGAGGATAAGCTGGCTGTTCACATCCTGTATTGAATAAGGAACTCGCTGGTTATTAACCATAACATCGTTTCTCATTCTCTTCAGATTACAGACTTCGTAAATAATCCACAGAATTGAGAGAATACACATTGCACCGACAAAAGGCGGCAACTTTGTAAGGTTATGGAATGTTGGGATTGCCCACAAACCGCCGATGCCGACAAACAGCATCAGAAGTCTTTGCCAGCGGCTCAACACGCTGTCATCACCGTTATACATTCCCAACTGAGATGTCAGGTTCACTCTTTCAGGAAGAACTCTCGAAACAAGATATGTAGGGATAGCGAGTGCAACCAAAGCAGGAAGAATAAGGCCGACCGTAAATGCCGTAGGGGTAACCGCACCCTTAACCCATATCATCAGCGTTGTTACATCGCCGATGCACGAACAACATCCGCCGCAGTTTGCAGCAAGAATCACAACGCAGTTATACAACGCACGATCGTGTACATTCGGAATCAACTTTCGCAATATCACAATCATCATCATGACGGTTGTAAGATTGTCGAGATTGAAAGATATGAGGAACGTTACGAGAGCAACCATCCAAACAAGTTTCTTGCTGTTTCTCGTACGCATCCACTCGGAGATGAAATCAAAACATTCGTTGGCATTCAGTACCGAGACGATATTCATCGTAGCAACAAAGAACAAGACGATTTCAGCTGCGCTTGCAACATAGCCCACAAAGACATGCTGTGCTATGAACGAGCGCAGAGACCATACGTTTTCTGCCGTTCCGCTAAGATAAGCCGAATATTCAAGTGGATAATTTTCCGATACGTAATATTCGCCGAAGAACATATAGAGTAGCCAACCTATTACACCCAGAAACATAGCTACCGAGGCTTTGTTTATGTTTGTAATATGCTCTGTTGCAATTGCAACATAACCCAATAACAATATAAGGACAATAATTAGGGTCATTGCGGCAAATATTTGTGCATTTTCTTTTGAGCGGTTAGCGGGTCTCGAACCCGTGACCTTCGGCTTGGGAAGCCAACGCTCTACCAACTGAGCTATAACCGCATTAAGGTTTCGTTTTGTTCAAAATAGTTTCAAAAACGAGTGCAAATATAATAAAAATATTTGCACTCGTAACATTTTATCCTATTTTTTTACAATATTTTCATTTTACTGTAACTTTTGCTGCAAGGGCCTTGCATTTGTCGCGCAAAGCATTCTGGTCGGCATTCAAGTCGTCCCAGCATACAACAACTCCCATACGTCTGCCAACGTGAGCCTCGGGCTTGCCAAAGATGCGCAGATAAGTCTTTTCTGCCGCGCAAACATCTTCCATTCCTTCATAATCAGGATTTTTCTTCTCGATTTCTGAAAGAATTACGGCACTAACGCCCTGACGCTCCTGCGAAATGCATGGAATAGGAAGTCCGAGCACCGCTCTGGCATGAAGTTCGAACTCGCTGAGATTCTGTGTTCCGGCAAGCGTAACCATACCCGTATCGTGCGGACGCGGGCTCAACTCTGAGAAGAAAACGCCGTCTTTGTTGCTGAGGAAGAACTCAACGCCCCAAATTCCTGCTCCTGTAAGTGCCTCGGTAACCTTAGCTGCCATGCGCTTAGCCTCTTCGAGCTGCTCTGGCGAGATTGCAGCCGGCTGGAAACTCTCGCGATAGTCGCCACCCTTCTGCACATGTCCGATAGGATTGCAGAAAAGCGTTGGGCCGTTCTTCTGAGTAACGGTAAGCAGAGTAATCTCGCTGTCGAATTTGATGAACTGTTCTACGATAACCTCCATAAGGTCGCCACGAGCACCGCTGCAAGCATAGTCCCAAGCCTTCTTCAAATCGTCGGCAGAATCGACCTTGCTCTGACCGTGCCCAGACGATGACATCAGCGGCTTGATGATGCAAGGGAAGCCCACCTCGTTCGCTGCAGCCTGCAACTCTTCGAAGGTTGTGGCATAACGGTAGTTGGCTGTCTTCAAACCGAGTTCGGTATGAGCCAACTCGCGTATTGCCTTTCGGTTCATTGTGAAGTTTACAGCCTTCGCACTTGGAACAACCTGTATTCCTTCTTTCTCGAAATCGTACAGCTTTTCGGTACGAATAGCCTCAATCTCTGGAACAATCACATCTGGCTTATGCTTACGCACCACAGCCTCCAAAGCCTCTCCATCGAGCATCGAGAAAACCTCACACTCGTCAGCCACCTGCATGGCTGGCGCTTTTGCATACGAATCGCAAGCAATGACATACTGTCCCTTGCGTTTGCAGGCAATTACAAACTCCTTACCTAACTCTCCTGAACCCAGGAGCAGAATTTTTTTCATTTTACGTTGAATATATTGATTATTTTTCTTTGATTACTTCTGATGCTGCTCACGAAGCAAGTCGTTCACGGTCTTAACCGGATTGAAGGTGATAAGCGGAACTTCAACAAACACGGTATTCCAGTTGCTCATCGCGCCATTCCACAAGCCCGG
The DNA here is from genome assembly GCF_000702225.1 of Bacteroides sp. Ga6A2. Classification (NCBI taxonomy): domain Bacteria; kingdom Pseudomonadati; phylum Bacteroidota; class Bacteroidia; order Bacteroidales; family Bacteroidaceae; genus Bacteroides; species Bacteroides sp. Ga6A2. Next base: position 70,592 of record NZ_JNKX01000015.1, read on the forward strand.
AAGTTCGAGAGCCTTCAAATCCTTGCCGTTCTTTGACTTGTAAGAGATGAAGCCTGTGCTCTTGTCAACATACTCAGGCAGGTTGAACTTCTCGCCCTTGTAGTTCTTCAGACTGCAAACGAGGTCTACCGGATTGAAGTGAGTTCCCTTTGTGAACATCTCCATGCTTTCCTTGTTGTTCTTGTCAATCTGAGAACTCTCGAGAATCTGCAAAGAAATTGTTCCGTCGGCATTGTAAACCAAGAACGGACCGCCACCCGGCTCGCCGATATTCTTTACCATTCCGCACACACGCATTGGTCTGTTAAGTTTGCCTTTCAGATAGATTACGAGGTCGGCATCCTCCAACTCTTTTATCTTTGGATTGCGACAGCACAAATCTTGCTGAACAAAACGGATAATCTCTTCGAGGTCGGTATGAGTATAGACTCCGCTATCCAACTTCTTCAGATATGCAAATGCCTTCTTCTGCAATGAAACGAGCAGTCCGGCAAGAACCATCTTGTATTTTACGGTCTCGTCCTTCAAGCAATCAGGAACAAGATTGTCGATATTCTTGATGAAGACAACGTCGGCATCGAGGTCGTTAAGATTCTCGATAAGAGCACCATGACCGCCCGGACGGAACAGAATCTTGCCATCGCTCGTGCGGAACGGCTGGTTATCCATCGTGCCGGCAACCGTATCGGTGCTTGATTTCTGCTCAGAGAACGAAACATTGTACTTGACGCCGAACTTATCCTCGTACTTCTTAACCTTCTCTGCCACGAGTTTCTCGAACATCGCCCTGTGCTCAGGACTTACGGTGAAATGAACATTCACGTTTCCTGCACCATCGGCTGCATATAGCGCGCCTTCTACCAGATGTTCCTCGAGTGGAGTGCGCGAACCATCGTCGTATGAGTGGAACAGGAGGAGTCCCTTCGGAAGTTGTCCGTAGTTAAGACCGTCCTTGTCGAGCAGAGTGCTTACAACGGCCTTATATGAGCCTTCGGCTACGAGTTCGTCGATATTCTTACCTTTTGTTTTCTTACAAGCCTTATCAAGCGCATCGTAGAAGGCAAACTTCTTTATCTCTGCAAAGAACTTCTTTTCAAAATCCGATGTAGGTTCTTCATATTCAGCATCTACAAACTCAAAGAGATTCTTGAACATTCGGCTTGCCGCTCCGCTGGCTGGGACAAACTTGAAAATCTTTCCGCTGTTGCTCTTCTTGTACTCTTTCCAGGTGTCGAGATATCCGTTTACAGCCGCATCATCACAAACCACAATGCCCTTTCCTGCCTCGGCCGCACCTGCAAGCTTCAAAAACGGGAAGCCTCTCTCCAAATCCTTCAACTGCGCAGCAACCTGCTCTTCTGTTATTCCCTTTGATGCAAGGAATTCCTTGTCCTGTAGTGTCAACATACTTGTATATTTAAAAGGTTGATATTAAAATTTATTCGTCAAAAATACAAAAATATATTGTATTTGCACCATGTTTCAAAAAAAAAACTTATTTTTGTAACTATAAAACTATACACAGACAGGATATGAACGAAAACACATTCTTCACAAACGAAGAAAAGGTTATGCTTTTCACCTTGTACCGTCAACTACTAAAACTGTCGGAAGATACATTACGACATGACGATTGTGCAAAAATAAAGGATATTCTGATAGAAGCCGTATCAAACAACGGAATAAAACGCGACCAGTTCGGACTAAACCCCATAATATCGGATATGCAGACTGCCATCATCGTGGCATCCGAGATTGGCATGAGCCGCGCGTCGGTTCTAAGTATAATGCTGCACGACTGCGTGCAGAACAACACAACTTCGACCGAACAGATAAAGAACGATTTCGGAGAGGATGTTGCCGGGATTGTTTCGGGATTGATAAAGATTAACGAACTCTATTCAAAGAAACCGACAATCGAGAGCGAGAACTTCAGAAACCTCTTGCTGTCGTTTGCCGAGGACATGCGCGTAATCCTTATTCTGATTGGCAGCAGAGTAAATCTGATGAGGCAGATTCGCGACACCGACAACATTTCGGCGCAGAAACAGGTGGCACAAGAAGCGGCGTACCTCTATGCCCCACTCGCCCACAAACTCGGTCTGTACACTCTGAAATCGGAATTGGAAGACTTGTCGCTTAAATATCTTGAGCACGATGCCTACTATATGATTAAGGACAAGCTGAACGCTACGAAAAAGGCGCGCGACCAATATATCTCGGAATTCATCTTGCCAATCGAGAAAAAGCTGAAGGATGCCGGACTGAAATTCCACATGAAGGGAAGAACGAAGAGCATCCACTCGATATGGCAGAAAATGAAAAAACAGAAATGCGCTTTCGAGGGCGTGTACGACTTGTTTGCCATACGAATCATTCTCGACTCCCCCGTTGAAAAAGAAAAACAGGATTGCTGGCTCGTCTACTCTATCATCACGGATATGTATCAGCCAAACCCCAAACGATTGCGCGACTGGCTTTCAATTCCGAAGAGCAACGGATATGAGAGTCTGCACATAACCGTTATGGGACCGCAGGGAAAGTGGGTCGAGGTGCAAATCCGCTCTGAAAGAATGGACGAGATTGCCGAACGAGGCCTTGCTGCCCACTGGAGATACAAGGGCATCAAGGGCGACAACGGCATCGACGAGATTCTGACAAGCATTCGAACGGCTCTCGAAACCAACGCCGACGACCGCAACCTGATGGACCAGTTCAAGATGGAGTTGTACGAAGACGAGGTTTTTGTCTTCACCCCGAAAGGCGATTTGTACAAACTGGCAAAGGGTGCGACGGTGCTCGATTTTGCCTATCGAATTCACACAAACGTGGGAAGCCGATGCACATCGGCACGCATAAACGGAAAGATTGTGAATATGCGCCACGTTCTGCAAAGCGGCGACCAAGTCGAAATCATCACGTCGTCAACTCAGACACCGAAGACTGAATGGCTGAACATCGCTGCAACTCCGCACGCACGCACAAAAATCAGGCAGTCACTCAAAGAAACTCTCATAAAGCAGGCTGAATTCGGCAAGGAAGAACTCCAGCGAAAGTTCAAAAACCGCAAACTCGACTATGACGAGACGATAATGATGCGTCTGATAAAGAAACTCGGATACAAAATCGGTTCTGAATTCTATGCCGACATCGCCGAGAACAAGCGCGACGTGAACAGCGTTCTGGAATTGTACTTGTCTATGCTAAATCCGGAGACAGAGACAACCGTAACAAGCGCAGACACTTACATCAACAACACAAGTGCCCTGCCACAAGGCATGGGCAACGATGTACTTGTGATTGACCAGAACATGAAGGGCATCGACTTTACGCTTGCACGATGCTGCCACCCTATTTACGGCGATGACATCTTCGGATTTGTTACTGTAAACGGCGGAATAAAGGTGCATCGTTCCGACTGTCCAAACGCAACCGAACTTCGAAAACGCTTCGGCTACAGAATAGTTAAGGCAAAATGGGCAGGCAAGGGCGGCTCGCAGTACGAAATAACGGTTAGAGTAATCGGTAACGACGACATCACAATCGTGAACAACATCACTTCGATAATATCAAAAGAAGAAAAGGTTGTTCTGAGAAACATAAACATCAGTTCGAACGACGGACTTTTCTCCGGGAACGTGACAATTATGGTCGACGACATCACAAAACTCGAGGCTCTTCTGCGCAAACTCAAAACAATAAAGGGTGTGAAACAGGTGAACAGAATATAAAGTCAGGTGCTCTATATGTTTCATTTTATGGCAAAAAAGTAAATCTGGCTAAAAAACACGTTACGATTTTTCGGTAATTATAAATAGAAGTTGTACCTTTGCATTGTTTTATAAGGTACAACTTTATTTACATATGAGTTTTGGTAAAAAAATTGTTAATACAACAATATTTTCGTTTATTATAATTTTGGCATCCTGTAGCGGGTCTACGGATTTGCCAACCTTCCAACTGAAAGGGAAGGTAAAGAAATATGTCATCAACGATGATACCTTATATTTCTCGCGAAGTGGCAAGCTTACATCCATTAGTTCTGGCACATACAGCGACGTGTACGTTAACCACGACAACAACGACAACATTTCAACTGTCATCTGCAAGACGAGCGACCGCACTCTGACCATTCAGTTTGTCTTCGATAAGAACAGACAACTTACGCAGACTATCGAGAAATGCAACAGCGACCACAATGCCTGCAATGCGTGCAAGCGCAACGAGATAATAAAGTACACATACAAAAACGGTCTTCGTCATCATGAATCGCATATTTTCAATGGGATAAACCATGATGAGGAAAACCGCAACTATGCCATAGACTATATGTATCTGACTTTCGACAATAACGGGAACTGGACTAAGCGAAAGCTTAAATACAACAACAACGGCAAGGAATTTATAGAACAGAGAGAGATTTTCTACTATTGAATCTCCTCTGCTGCCATTTCGTTCTTATAAGCTTTCTTCTTGTCTGCACCATTCAGCAGACTTCCGTAGAAGAAGAAATATATGCAGAAAAGCACAATATTAACAACCGATGCAACAAGGCTTATCACAAAGACTGAAAGACCTTGCAACGCTCCGAAATATCCAGGAAGCGAAACATTATCGCCCATCTCCTTACTCTGCATAAACATATTCTCCGACAGGAAAAGAATCATTCTCGGGCTTGCCACAAGCAACATCGGAACAACCAACGCACAACAAATCAGGATTAACAGAACGAGGGAATTCACAAAATTGCCGTAGCCTAATTTAAACGAGTTTGCAAGCGAGAAACCATATCGGTAATCTGTAATGTTGAACTCGACCTCCCACAAGCCAAGCGGAATTGCAAGAAGAATACACGCCACAAAAGCCACAAGAATAAGAATAATAGCCACATCCCATGACAAATTCGCTTCTACGGAAACAAAAGCAATAAATGCAAATATAAGTGTATAAAGTAAAATATTTGTTATTATTGTTGCCAAAGCCTTCCATATTTTCTTCATAACAAGATCTAACATCTCTTTAAGCGAATATTGAGGCACTTTGTTGTAAACACTATAATATTCCATATTAGCGGCAATAAACGCCAGCAATAAAGAATTGGCAAAGATACTAAACACCGCTTCCACAATAAAAATCAGAATGTTCTGTAAAATATATTCAGGGTTGTAAGACATATTCAACAGCGCTGTAAACACTGCCAACAATAGAATATAAGGCAAGCCCTTCAGAAAAAGCGACTTGAAATTATTGCAAAATACCGATGTTCCAACGGCGATATTTTTCAACACACTACGTTTGTCATAAAAAAGAACAGTCTTGTTTTCTGTTTCCATCACCAAAATTATTAGTTTAACTTCGGCAAAGTTAAGACAAATGTATTGTTTTTGCAAATAGTTATTTATAAAATTTGCAGAATCACTATGAGCAAGTATACATTTTTCGCTTTTAACAAAAAAGAAAATCTGACAAAATCGGCATGAAAAACACAAAAATAGCACATAAGACGACAAAAACACAGGCAAAGCACGGACGATAATTTGTTTTTTCATTTTTTTGACTTATTTTTGTAACTTCTAAAATGTAATTAGCAAATATGGATAGCATAAATAACATAAAACAAATAAAATGGGGCTTCATCGGCTGTGGTGAGGTGACAGAGAAGAAAAGCGGACCGGCTTTCAGCATGATTGAAGGCTCGTCGGTTACTGCCGTGATGAGCCGCGACCGTCAGAAGGCACGCTCGTATGCCGAAAGACACAACATTCCGAAGTACTACACCGACGCTCAAGAGTTGGTCGACGACCCAAACGTAAATGCTGTCTATATAGCCACTCCGCCTTCATCGCATGCAACATATGCAATTATGGCGCTGAAGGCTGGCAAGCCGGCTTATATCGAAAAACCGATGGCGGCAAGCTATGCCGACTGCGTGAGAATAAACCGTATCTCAGAACAGACCGGCGTACCATGCTTCGTTGCGTACTATCGCCGCTATCTGCCTTATTTCCTGAAGATAAAGGAACTGATTGATAACGGCGAGATTGGCAAGGTGGTGAACGTACAGATTAGATTCTCCGTGCCTCCGCGCGACCTCGACTACAACAGCAAGGACATTCCTTGGAGACTTCAGAAAGATATCGCCGGCGGCGGATATTTCTACGACCTTGCCCCTCATCAACTCGACTTCATTCAGGAACTTTTGGGCGTCATAACCGAGGCTCACGGATTCTGCGTGAACATGGGCGGACTTTACAATGTTGAGGATAATGTAAGTGCAACGTTCAAGTTTGCCAACGGACTCGTAGGCTCGGGCTCGTGGTGTTTCATCGGTCACGAATCGGCAAAGGAAGACCGCATCGAGATAATCGGCACAAAGGGAATGATATGCTGCTCGGTATTCACCTTCGAGCCTATCGCCCTGCACAACGAGAAAGGCAGAATAGAGTATCCGATAGAGAATCCAAGCTACGTTCAGCTTCCGCTTATCAAGGCGGTTGTCGAGGATCTTCAGGGACTCGGCAAATGCTCGGCAACAGCCATCAGCGCAACGACTACAAACTGGGTGATGGACAAGATTCTTGGCAAACAGTAATTTACCTGAAAAACAAACGTGGGAAAAATAAAAGCAACATACCTAATTTCACTATTTTTGTCGCTGTGTACGGCATTGTATGCAAACGACATCGAAACAAACGACAGTAACTCACAGCGCAAACCTTTAATAAACAAGGTGGGCAAATTTGTCGTTGACCAAGGAAAGATGACGGGAAAACTCTTTGAAAGAGGCGTTGAGAGCACCGTCGGAGCAACACTCAGACAATTCGATAAAAGGGGCGATACTATCTGGATTTCGCCAAATCAATACAACTATGCCGTGATGCTGGAGACAAGCAACTGGTACGAATTCTACAACATCAGCAGTTCTACGAGCAAACAGGAAATAGATTTCAGTCCGAATGCCAACTACAAACTCGGTCTTTACTTCGGATGGAAATGGATTTTCCTTGGATATTCGGTAGATGCAACCAGACTATTCAGCCGTTCGACAAGCGCAAAGCGCGAGTTCGAACTGAGTATCTACACTAATATGATTGGCGGCGACATCTATTGGAGAAAATCAGGAAATTCACCGATGACACTCGACGACTACACAGGTTTTTCCGACGATTCGCAAATCGGAAAAGAATGTAATGCCCTCGACGTTTCGATAAAGGGTCTGAATGCATATTACATCTTCAATCACAAGCATTTTTCGTATCCGGCGGCATTTGCACAGAGCACAAACCAACGGCGAAGTTGCGGCTCGTTCTTGCTCGGCATAACCTGTTCAAAACACGAAATAGACTTCAATCACGAGAAACTGCCGAAGAAAATGGTCGAAGAACTCGACCAAAGCATGATGTTCAACAAACTGAAATATTCGGACTACAGCATCAACTTCGGATACGCATACAACTGGGTTTTCAAGAGAAACTGCCTGCTGTCGGCATCTTTGCAGCCAGCCATCGGTTACAAGGAATCGGAGGTAAAAATCAGCGACATAACGATGAACCAACTGAAGAGGCAGATGAAATACATCAGTCTGGATATGTTCAGCCGCATCGGAATAACTTGGAACAATGCAAAATACTACACGGGGCTATCGTTCGTTGTTCACACCTATAGTTTCAGACGTGAGTATTTCAGCGTGAACAATACATACGCATCACTCAAGTTCTATGCAGGCTTCAATTTTGGTAAAAAGAAGAAAAAGAATGCAATAGAACTACCTGTAAAAGAGCCGATTATCGAGAAATAAAAAACCACAACCTATTAAAGATTGTGGTTCATAAGTCTGTATTCTGCCATTTTTTCGTACTTCGTTCCCGGCTTGCCATAGTTGGCATACGGATAGATTGATATTCCGCCGCGCGGAGTGAAGATTCCTGTAACCTCGATGTACTTCGGATCCATCAGCTTTATCAAATCCTTCATAATCTTGTTTACGCAATCCTCGTGAAAATCTCCGTGGTTGCGGAAACTGAACAGATAAAGTTTCAAGCTCTTGCTCTCGACCATGCGCTCGCCCGGAATGTAGTCGATTTTGATTTCCGCAAAATCGGGCTGTCCTGTGATAGGACAAAGGCTTGTGAACTCTGGACAGTTGAAACGCACCCAATAATCGTTGTCGGGATGCTTGTTTACGAAGCTCTCGAGCACCTCGGGAGCATAGTCCTGTCTGTACTCGGTCTTCTTTCCTAAGGCCTGAAGACCTTCTTTTTCTCTATTCTCGCTCATTTTCCAGCCAAAGCTAAGTTTTTAATTGATAGATACTTGTCGAGTCCTTCCTTTCTGAGTTTGCACGAAGGACACTCGCCGCATCCGTCGCCCTGAATGCCATTATAGCATGTTAGCGTATCGTTGCGAACGATGTCGAGCACGCCAAGATTGTCTGCCATCTCCCAAGTCTGACACTTGTCAATCCACATCAGCGGAGTATGGATTACGAACTGCTCGTCCATCGCAAGATTCAGGCTCACATTGAGACTCTTGATGAATGCATCGCGGCAATCAGGATATCCGCTGAAATCTGTCTCGCTGACACCTGTTACCAGATGATTTATGCCACGCTCGCGAGCGTAAACGGCTGCGATGCTGAGGAAGAACAGATTACGTCCCGGAACAAATGTGTTTGGAAACGAATCTAACGGTTTATCCTTGTCCATCGGTATGCTCGAATCTGTAAGCGAATTCTTACCGAGTTTGCCTATGAAACTCACGTCCATGCAAGCCCACTCTACTCCCGCCTTCTCGGCTATCTTCTTTGCCAGTTCAACTTCCTTAACATGCTTCTGTCCGTAGATAAAACTAAGGGCGAAGACCTCCTTGAAGTTCTTCTTTGCCCAATATAGGCATGTTGTTGAGTCCTGACCTCCACTGAAGACCACAAGAGCCTTCTCTTTGTTCATTGTCATCATAATTTAACTCTCCGTTTAATCAAATATTTCGTCTATACCTCCACTTTGTTTTTGCTGAGGTGCTTTATTTGTGTTTCCCGTTGCAGAAGAAGCAGCATCTCCCACTTCCATAACCTCTTCCTTTCCGTAACTCTGCTCGTTGCAAAGGCTGAAATTCTCAGGGAATGCGAATGTCGCGCTCTCCTTGTACGGCAGAGACTCATCGGCATAAACCATCTTCATGTACTTGCCGTAAATTGGCAGAGCCTGCTCGGCTCCCTGACCGTTTGCCATGTTGTCGAAATGAATGTCGCGGTCTTCGCCACCAACCCAGCAACCGCTCACAAGTTCTGGAGTAAAGCCCATGAACCATCCGTCGGAGTTGCGGTTTGTCGTACCGGTCTTACCGCCCATATCGGCCTTTATCTTGAACATCCAGCGGATTCGGGCTGCCGTGCCGTGATCAACAACGGCTCTAAGCATATCAACCATCTTCAGACTGCTCATCTCGCTGATAACCTCGTTTACCTGAGGCTGGAATTCGGCAACGATATTGCCCTCACTGTCCTCAATTCGGGTTACGAACATAGGCTGAGCACGGATTCCCTTATTGGCAAAGGCTGAATATGCACTAACCATCTCAGAGACAGAAATTTCGCAAGGACCGAGGCAAAGGCTCATAACAGGGTCAATCTTCTTGTTGTTGATGCCAAACTGATGCATCAAATCGACAAGCTGAACTGGGTCGAGCTGGTTCATAAGCCATGCGCTAATCCAGTTGTTAGAGTTTGCAAGTCCCCACTTGAGCGTAACCATCTCGCCATAACGGGCGCGGCTACCGTTGCGCGGAGTCCAGTCCACACCATTTATATTATACGTTTCCTGAACATTAGGAGCCTCGTCGCAAGGCGTGAATCCGTTCTCCATCGCAAGCGAATAAAGGAACGGTTTGATTGTAGAACCAACCTGACGGCGTCCGAGAGTTACCATATCATACTGGAAATGAGTATAATCCAAGCCGCCGACGTATGCCTTAACCGCACCAGTCTTAGCGTCCATACTCATGAATCCGCTGCGCAAGAAATGCTTGTAATATCTGATTGAATCCATCGGAGTCAACATCGTATCGACCTCGATGATATCTACATTCTTAACCGCACCCTTCTCGTCGCGACTTACAACATACTTGGCAACGCTCATCTCTGTCTTTGTGCTGAAAGCCTCGTCAATCTCGCTATCCGAGCAGCCTGCCTTCTTCATCATGATGTAGCGTTCGCTCTGCATCTTGCTTCGCTTCATGATTTTCTCGACATCGGCTGTCGAGAGCATCGAACTGAACGGAGCGGTCTTCTTGCGGCGTTTCTCCTTGTCGAACGCAGGTTGCAATTTTCCGGCGATATGCTCAATTACTGCCTGCTCGGCATAAGCCTGCATGCGCGAGTCGATGGTTGTATAGATTCGCAATCCGTCTTCGTAAATGTTGTAGTTCTCGCCGTTTTTCTTCTTGTGCTTGTTGCACCATCCGTAAAGCGGGTCTTTCTCCCACGAAAGTGAATCCTGATAATACTGCTGATAGTTCCACTCCGGATATCTGTCGCGCTCAGGCTTCTTTGCCATCATCACACCACGGAGATACTCGCGGAAGTAAGTCGCAAGTCCTTCCTTGTGGTCAACACGATGGAAGTCGAGCACCAGAGGCTCTTCCTTCAAAGTGTCGTACTCCGCCTTGGTGATGAAGCCAGCCTTTAGCATCTGACCGAGAACCACATTTCGACGACCGCGGCAACGCTCGTTATGTCTTACGGGATTGAAGAGAGACGGATTCTTGCACATTCCGACAAGGGTTGCAGCCTCGTTGATGGTGAGTTGCGAAGGGTCTTTTCCGAAATATGTCTTCGAGGCAGTCTTTATTCCGACTGCGTTGTTAAGAAAGTCGAACTTATTGAAATACAGCGTGATGATTTCCTCCTTTGTATAGTATTTTTCGAGCTGAACAGCAATAACCCACTCTATCGGCTTCTGAAGGGCGCGCTGAACGCTGTTCTTAGCAACATTAGTATAAAGCTGCTTTGCAAGCTGCTGAGTGATGGTTGAGCCACCGCCCGCACTCTTCTGCATAAAGATTCCGCGCTTTACCAGCGAACGGAAAAGAGCGCGCACGTCGATTCCAGAATGCTCGTAGAAACGCGCATCCTCGGTAGCGACCAATGCGTTTATCAGATTTGGCGAGATGGAATTGTATTCGGCATAGATTCGGTTATCTTTCGAGTACGACCATGTGCCGAGGAGCTTTCCGTCAGACGATATAATCTGAGTTGCGTACTTGTCTACAGGGTTCTGTAAATCCTCAATTTTAGGCAGGTGTCCAATCCAACCTTTAGATATTGCGGTGAATGCGCCGACAACACCTAATATAATAAGCAACAAAAGTGCCCAAAGAACATAAATAATTTTTCGTCTCATATCGATTGCAAAAATACTTATTTTTTTTTGACCTAATATCAATCGAACAACAAAAATATTTTCATATATTTGCAAACGCTTAACAACAAATGTGTAAAAACGATAAACACACCACCACAAAACTTTATAAGATTTTGCCATAAAATTATGGTAAAAATAGCAGGATAGCAATGTAATTTTCATAACTATCACAGCAATAGCTTTTTGCAAACTTTATTTAATGTTTTACTATAAAGTTTTCCATTTCTATTTTTTATATTATTGATTTTCAGCGTTTTAATATTTTTAACAAATTTAAAAGTTGAAAAATTTTGAAATTCAAATCTTATATTATACCTTTGCAGCAATTAAAAAATTAACAATTCTAACTGACAAGAAAAAAATGATACAGACAGTCGTTAAACGAGACGGTCGAATTGTTGGATTCAACGAATCCAAAATTTCTGGCGCTATACGCAAGGCAATGCTCCACACCGAGATTGGCGAGGACGCAAACCTCATCAACCAGATTACCGATCACATTGCAACCCGTGGAAAATCACAAATGACAGTTGAGGACATTCAGGACGCGGTTGAGCGCGAACTGATGAAGTCAAGCCGTAAGGATGTGGCACGCCAGTACATCTCTTACCGCAACCAGCGCAACATTGCCCGAAAGGCAAAGACAACCGACATGTTCCTCGAAATCATCAACATCAAGTCTAATGATATTACACGCGAGAACGCAAACATGAATGCCGACACCCCAGCCGGCATGATGATGAAGTTCTCGAGCGAAACAACAAAGCCTTTCGTTGACGACTATCTGCTGAGCGAGCCGGTACGCGATGCCGTATCGCACAACTATATCCACATTCACGACAAGGATTACTATCCTACAAAGTCGCTCACATGCGTTCAGCATCCGCTCGACCATATTCTTGAGTTCGGATTCAGCGCAGGTCATGGAGAATCGCGCCCTGCAAAGCGCATCGAGACAGCCAGCATACTTGGATGTATATCTCTCGAAACGGCACAGAACGAGATGCACGGCGGTCAGGCAATCCCAGCTTTCGACTTCTATCTTGCACCTTACGTTCGCCGCAGCTATATAGAAGAGGTGAAGAATCTTGAAAATCTTTATGCTCAAGACTTCAAGCATCTTTACGACGCTCCTATAGACGATTACCTGAACACTTCGCTCGACGGACTTGAAGGCGAGGCTCGCGTAAAGCAGCACGCTATCAATAAGACTGTTGCGCGCGTTCATCAGAGCATGGAGGCATTCATCCACAACATGAACACGATCCACTCACGCGGCGGTAATCAGGTTGTATTCAGCTCTGTAAACTACGGAACAGATACTTCTGCCGAGGGTCGATGCATCATCCGCGAAATGCTCATCAGCACATACGAGGGCGTTGGAAAGGGCGAAACAGCCATCTTCCCTATTCAGATTTGGAAGAAGAAGAGAGGCGTGAACTATCTGCCGGAAGACAGAAACTACGACCTTTACAAACTGGCTTGCAAGGTTACGGCACGCCGATTCTTCCCTAACTTCCTGAACCTCGACGCAACTTACAACCAGAGCGAAGAATGGAAGGCTGACGACCCTAAGCGCTACATTCACGAGGTGGCAACAATGGGATGCCGCACACGCGTGTTCGAGAACCGCTTCGGACCAAAGACATCAATAGGACGAGGAAACATCTCGTTTACAACAATAAACATCGTTCGCCTTGCCATCGAGTGCATGAACATCAAGAGCAAGGAAGAGCGTATCGCACAGTTCTTTGCAAAACTCGACAACGTGCTCGACATCACGGCACAGCAGCTTCACGAGCGTTTTATGTTCCAGAAGACAGCCGTTGCAAAGCAGTTCCCTCTCGTAATGTCATCATTGTGGCTCGGTGCAGAGAAACTGAAGCCAACCGACACAATCGAATCGGTAATCAACCAAGGAACTCTCGGAATCGGCTTCATAGGCTTGGCTGAATGTCTTGTGGCACTCGTAGGCAAGCATCACGGCGAAAACGAAGAGGCTCAGGAACTTGGAATTAAGATTGTCACATACATGCGCAACCGTGCGAACGGATATTCTGAGAAGTACGGACACAACTACAGCGTTCTTGCAACTCCTGCCGAGGGCTTGTCTGGCAAGTTCACTCGCACAGACCGCAACGAATTCGGCGTTATTCCGGGTGTGACAGACCGTGACTATTACACAAACTCAAACCATGTTCCGGTTTACTATAAGTGCAGCGCGCTTCACAAGGCTCAGGTTGAGGCACCATACCACGACCTTACACGCGGCGGCCACATCTTCTATGTTGAGATTGACGGCGATGCTACTCACAACCCTGATGTGATTATGCGCGTGGTTGACATGATGGACAAGTACAACATGGGATACGGCTCGGTAAACCACAACCGCAACCGCTGTCTTGACTGCGGATACGAGAATGCCGACCAGAATCTTGACACCTGTCCTAAATGTGGAGGCACAAACGTAGACAAGCTCCAGCGAATCACCGGCTACCTTGTTGGAACTACCGACAGATGGAACCGCGCAAAGCTTGCCGAGTTGAACGACAGAGTGGTTCACGACTTCAAGAACTAAAAATATCTTTGAAACACAAGATATGATTAGCATCATAAAAATTATTCATGACACAACAGTTGATGGTCCGGGCTTCCGGACCTCAATTTATTGTGCCGGTTGCGTAAATGCATGCAAAGGCTGTCAAAACCCCAGCACATGGGACATTAACGCTGGCACAATGACATCTACGGAAGATATCCTGAAGGAAATCCTTACCGATGAATTTGCCGACGTGACATTCACAGGCGGCGACCCGATGTATCAGGCCGAAGGATTCGCAGAACTGGCAGAAGCCATAAAGCATTCGAGCAGCAAGAACATCTGGTGCTATACCGGCTATACGTTCGAGACGCTGAAACAGAATCCGCAGGCTCTCCGACTTCTGAAGTCGATAGACGTGCTTGTAGACGGTCGGTTTGAGGAATCCCTGCACGACCCTGATTTACTGTTCAGAGGAAGCAGCAACCAGCGCATCATCGACGTTCAGGAATCGCTCAAGCAGCAGAAGACCGTTCTGCTCGACTACGACCCTACCCGCCTATTCTAAACACAAAATTTCCGGGATAACAAACAAAAATGAAAATCATACAATTCTTAAGAAACTGGACTCTCCCGATAGCCATGCTAACGGGAGTTGCTGCATATTTTATATACACGGCTATTCCACAACTCGACGAAACGCACGAATTTGTATCCGAAGCAATAGCATACATTCAGCCGATGCTGATATTCTGCATGTTGTTTCTTACTTTCTGCAAGATTGACCCTAAGTCACTTCGTCTGACAAAATGGCATCTCTGGCTCATCATGATACAAGTCTGCACATTCGTCCTACTCGGACTGCCGCTCATCTTTTGTCCCGAGAATCAGTATCGCGTTGTTCTCGAAGGAGCAATGATTTGTATGATTACCCCAACAGCAACGGCAGCCGCCGTCATAACCGGAAAACTGGGCGGAAATGCACAAACGCTTGTCAGTTACACGATGCTTGCCAACCTGACTTCGGCAATCGTAATTCCGATTGTTGTGCCGATGGTACATCCAAGCGAAGGAGTCAGTTTTCTGCCGGCATTCATTGCCATCCTGCGAAAAGTTTTTCCGCTGCTCATTTTTCCGCTTTTTCTTGCGTGGTTAGTGCGAATTTTCATGCCTAAACTCCATGCAATGATGCAGAAGCCAAAGAATCTGGCATTCTACATGTGGGCAGTCTCGCTGTCTCTTGCCATTGCCGTAACAACCCGAAGCATCGTCCATAGCAACGAAAACTTGATTATGGAAGTCGGCATAGCCGTGGCTGCACTCATAACATGCGCCATTCAGTTTGCACTCGGAAAGATGATTGGCGGCAAATACAACGACCGAATCAGCGGCGGACAGGCTCTCGGACAGAAGAATACAGTCTTCACCATCTGGCTTGGGGCAACATTCCTTACGCCAGTAACGTCAATCGCAGGAGGATTCTACTCAGTATGCCACAACGTCGTAAACTCTTATCAACTTTACAAGGTGAGAAAGACGGCTGAAAAGTCTCAGAAACAAGAAAAAGCATAAAAACCGAATATTTTTGCCGATAAAATTTGCAGATTCGAAATATTGTTGTATCTTTGCATCGCTTTTCCAGAACAGCGATTCTGGTTTAAGAAAATATAGTTTTAGGTGCGTTAGTTCAGCTGGTTAGAATACATGCCTGTCACGCATGGGGTCACGGGTTCGAGTCCCGTACGCACCGCCAAGCAATCAAGATTTTTCTTGGTTGCTTTTGTTTTATAAATGCAGAAAAACAGACCACTATGAATATCGAACTCAATCTGGAACAACTTACAGAAGAGGTTAAAAAACTCGCAGTACTTAATGGAGCAATGGTTCGCGACGAACGCAGTAAGTTTGAACGCGGAAAGGTAGAGAAAAAGGCGGCTCACGACTATGTCTCGTACGTTGACAAGGAAAGCGAGAAACGACTTGTCGGCAAACTTCACGAACTTCTGCCATCAGCCGGATTCATCTGCGAGGAAGGCTCGGCAGGACTAAACGATGAGGAATTCTATTGGGTTGTCGATCCGCTCGACGGAACAACCAATTTCATACATAATCTCACTCCTTATTGTATCAGCATCGCCCTTCGCTCAAAGAAGGAACTGCTTATAGGTGTGGTTTACGAATGTACACGAAACGAGCTTTTCTGGGCTTACAAAGGCAGCAAGGCATATCTTAACGGCGAGGAGATTCACTGTACAAACATCGACAAGGTAGACGATGCACTCGTTGAACTCGGCTTCCCTTACAATGCCGAGGCTTTCAGAGATTTCGAAACAAAACTAGTCAACAGACTCTACGGTAATGCGTGCGGACTCAGACTTATCGGAGCATGTGCAACCGAGTTGTGCTATATCGCAGCCGGCAGAGCTGAAGCGCGCGTGGAGGGCTTGCTCGGTCCGTGGGACGTTGCAGCCGGCGCACTTATATTGATGCAGGCAGGCGGCAGAATAACTGATTTCAGCGGCGGCGACAACTTCTACTCTGGCAAAGAGGTTCTTGCCACTAATGGTCTTATTCATGACGAGATGCTGAGAATTGTGAATGATATTAGAAGATAAATATCAACAACCATGAAAAAATACAACAGAATAATGTTGGGACAGGGTTGCAAATATGCAAAATTGTGCCATGAAGAAGGTTACATCGGTGCATCCTTTGAAATAAACGTAGACCTTTCAGACTCCCTTTTTGAAAATTGGAGAGACTTCAACAATAAATTCATTCCTATTTGGATGGAACATGTTCCGGGAAAATCTAAGACATCAGCAGGACTGGCTTGCGGTTTCTTATGGACAATAATAAAAGGACTAAATATTGGCGATGTCGTTCTATGTCCTTCAGGCGAAGGATTTTACTATATCGGCACTATTACAAGCGACTATTATTACATTCCTAATTCAGAACTCCCGCATCGCAGAAAAGTTGAATGGATTAATAAAACCATAAGCAGAAAAGATATGTCGCAAAACCTGAAAAATTCTTCGGGTTCAATTGGTACATGCTGTGATATCACCAAATATTCAGAAGAAATAGAAGCACTGATTGCAGGAAATCACTATTCCGCACCCGTACAGCACGAGCATCAGAAAGACTTCGACGAGCGTTCATTGCACAAAATATTTTGTAGTTTTCTCAGAACCAGAAACAATTATGCCAAAACCATTTTTCATGAGAAATCCTCTTCAAAGAGTGATGCCAATCAAAAATGGGTACATCCAGATATTGTGAGTGTACAGTTTGACAATTTCAAGAATGATGCAACCTTATCATTGCTAAAGGCTACTGAGCCTAAAGAAACAATACATATTTACTCTTACGAGTTAAAAAAGAGAATTGAAACAGATTACCAATTAAAACAGTATTATTTTCAGGCTCTGTCAAATAGTAGTTGGGCAAACTTCGGCTACTTGGTTGCCTTTGAAATAAATGAAGATTTACATGAGGAAATTGAACGATTAAACAACGCTTTTGGTATTGGAGTCATTCTGATGCAAGTAAACGATTCAAAAATTCTTTTTCCTGCTCGCGAAAAAGCACTCGACTATACAACAATAGAAAAACTAAACAACCTCAATTCTGATTTTTGTGAATTTATAACAAAACTATCAAAAGTTCTAAATGCAACTAAAGACTACACGAATGATGCACTAAACTCATTTGAAAAGATTTGCGACGAAATCTTTGTCTCAGATGAAGAACAAGAGGCTTATTGCAAGGAACACAATATCCCCTTCTAAATAAAAACGAGAGTTTTGCAAACAAATGCAAAACTCTCTTTCTTATTTAATCTTCTTCTCCGTAATAATCTTCCTCGTTGTGACGAGGCTTGAATACAGGCTTTTTCAGTTCCTTTGTAGGAGCAGGACATTGCGATGCTCCCTGTTCGAACAACTTCTTGAACTTTGGCGGATAAGGCGTCTCAAACTCAAGATTTGCGCCTGTAACAGGATGACGGAAACACAACTTGAAAGCATGGAGAGCAAGTCTGCCAATCGTATCGATGCCATTTCCGTACTTGCGGTCGCCAATAATCGGATGCTTCAAGTCCTGAAGATGAACGCGAATCTGATTTTTTCTTCCCGTATCAAGTTTCAACTCAACGAGCGAATAGCCGTTTGCACGCTTTATCGTCTTGTAGTTCGTAACAGCATATTTTCCGCCGTTGTCGTAAGGCGTTGAGTAGCTTACAAACATTCTGTTATCGGTGAGCCACGAAGCCACCGTACCGCTGTCCTTCTCCATATCGCCGCTCACAACCGCAATGTATCGGCGGTCGTAAACATAATCCTTCCATGCCTCCTGGAAAGTGAGACGCGTCTTAATATCCTTAGCGAAAATCATCAGGCCCGAAGTCTCGCGGTCGAGACGATGAACGGTGTGAACGCCACTGTTTCTTCCTTGTCTTTTAAGATATTCGTCGAGAATATCGTGAGCCGAATTCTTCTGTCTTCCGGTTGAGACAGACAGAACGCCCTCGCGCTTCTCGACAACAAGCAGATAGGCATCTTCGTAAACGATTTTCAGGGCATCGCTGTGGAATTCCTTATGTCCCTTGTAATGTCCAATCTGAACCTTGTCGCCCTTATGAAGTTCGTGATTCCACTGAGACACATTCATATTATTTACAGAAACACACTTCTTGGTGAGCAGTTCCTTAGCCTTCGTGCGGCTTATTCCGTGCATCGCCTGCATAATAAAAGCCATCAGTTCGCCCGACTCTTTCACCACATATTCGTTTACTGTATTTCGTTTGTTTACAAACTGTTTTCTTGGCTGTGGCATAATTATTTCTTTTCGAGTAAAACAACATTCTCGACATGCTGAGTGTGAGGGAACATATCAACCGGCTGAACGGCCGTGACCTTATACTTAACGTCGAGCAGCTGCAAATCGCGTGCCTGAGTAGCAGGATTGCAACTAACATAAACTATCTTCTTTGGCTCTGCAAACAGCAGAACATCAATCACATCCTGATGCATTCCAGCTCTTGGAGGGTCGGTGATAATCACATCCGGGCGACCATGCTCATTAATGAAGTCCTGAGTGAGCATATCCTTCATATCGCCAGCGAAGAAAAGCGTATTCTTTATTCCGTTTACTTCCGAATTTACCTTAGCATCCTCGATAGCATCTGGAACATACTCAATACCAACCACTTTCTTAGCCTGATGAGCCACAAAGTTTGCTATTGTTCCAGTTCCCGTGTAGAGGTCGTAGACAAGTTCGTTACCCGTCAGACCAGCAAAGTTTCGAGCCACCTTGTACAACTCGTAAGCCTGATCGGTATTTGTCTGATAGAACGACTTCGGTCCAACCTTGAAACGAAGATTCTCCATCAGCTCGAAAATATGGTCGTTGCCGCTGTATGTCTTTATGTCGAGGTCGTTTATCGTATCGTTAAACTTCTGATTATTAACATACATAAGGCTCGTAATCTGTGGGAATGTCTCTTTAAGATGCTGCATCAGAGCCATTGCCGATGCCTCCTCGTCCTTATATGTCCAGCAGAACTGCATTACGAGCATCCACTCGCCCGAATTGCTGTTGCGAATCATCATGTTGCGGAGCAGACCCTTGTGCTCGCGAAGATCGTAGAACGACAGGTTGTTGGCATAGGCATAGTCGCGCACATCGTTACGAATCGTGTTGCAGAGGTCGTCCATCAGCCAGCACTTTTCGATAGGAAGAATCTTGTCGAAACAGCCAGAAATATGGAAGCCTACGCCGTCCATGTGCTCGTACTTAACGCCGCTCTTCACCTCCTCGTTCGTGAGCCAGCGCTTGTTGCTGAATCCGAATTCGAGTTTGTTGCGATAGAACTTTGTCTTCTCGCTTCCCAAAATCGGACTGATTTCAGGAAGTTCAATCTTGCCTATTCGCGTCAGATTATCTGTTATCTGCTGCTGCTTTGCCTTCAACTGCTCCTCATACTTCAGACACTGCCACTTGCAGCCTCCGCAAACGCCGTAGTGCTCGCAGAAAGGTGTGTCGCGCAACTCCGAATAATGATGAATGTTCACAACCTCTGCCTCGGCATAGCTGTGTTTCTTTCGGCGGACTTGCAAATCCACCACATCGCCGGGCACAACGTACGGAGCAAATACCACAAGGTCATCGACCCTTGCAAGCGACTTGCCCTCGGCAGCCACGGCCTGTATCGTAATATTCTCCAGCAAAGGGAGTTGTTTTTTCTTTCTTGCCATAATTTACCTTCGTTTATTTCTCAATCTTTTTTTCCATACTGATAGTACCACCAGTATGTCTTGCCGAAATCTTCACGGCATCTGTTCTTCAATTCTGTTTTGTTCTTATATTTCTTCTCCAACATTCGGTAGTCGGAATAATTACTTTCCATTTCATTGTCGTTGTAAACCACCTGAACGCTGTCAACCTGCATATATTTGTACAGAAGAAGTGCCTCGGCATAATGCTTCGGAATCTTGTGATTCTTTGACACGTCGTAGTGCTTTACGAATTCCGAAACGAACGACTCAATATCTTTATCCAGCAGATAGGCGCACATCAGATAATGCTTCACAGGGGCTTTTGCCTGCTGCGGATGACGGTTCAGAGCCTCGAGATATTGTATTGCCGTGCGATGTTCGCGACGCGGAAGCGCACCCAGATGTCTGTACTGCACAAGAGGCGAAAACAGTAAATGAGTTGTATCTGCCATGCTGATGAGCAATCCTTCAGAACCGTAATACTGCGGATATTCGAACAGTCGCTCGCCCAGCTCGCCTTTCTTTGAAAGAGCGAAGGCACGCATCGCCGTAATATCGTGGTTAGCCACCTCCGATTCGCTACCCTCTGCCAAAACTGCATCCATGTCGCCGTCTACGATATAATTCTGCATATTCACATCGTAATGAAACTCATCGTTTGTGTTCGAAATGCACGCCGTTATGCCGAACAACACAGCAAGGATGATGGCATTTCCGCCATACTGACGCCAGAACTCAACATTTCTGTCATCTTCCTCAAAATCGAAGATTGCAAGACGCTTTATCGGCTTGCTCAGAAGGCAAAAGACGATGAGAAGGACGAGCATCAGAATCCATGTCCACGAAAAATTCAAGCCCGAATAGATTGACGGTCCGAAACTCGTGTAAAAGCCCAGCACCACGCACGACGGCAGATATGACAGAGCGTACAACTGACGAGTAAAATGCAGCATCTTCTGCACGCCTATCTGCAACAGCACCAGCAAAAACGTTGTGATGCACGCACCGATTATCGGATTGTACGATGTCTGTCCGTGTGCAAAGGCATACTGTCCGGCACTTATGATACTTCCCTGCATTCTCCAAAGGAACAAGAAGCAGAATGCAACGAAAACAAGACCGCACACAACAATGACTGAGCGTACGGTCTTATTACGGTTTATACTACTATAACTCATTATTCTTTATGCCTCTTAAACTTTTTTTAGAACCACAGCAGTGCGCGATGGAATATACAACTTCAGCCAGCCTTTGCCTGACGACTGATAAAGCGCGTCGGGCTGGGTGAAATGTTCTACCGTATCGTCGGTCAATCCACCGCCGCCAAATTCAGGATTATCGGTATTCAGCACAACCTTGTAGCTTCCTTCCGGAACCAACATTCCATAGTCGCTGAACGACTTTGTAGGGTTGAAGTTGAAGACGAACAGCAAGTCGCCTCGCTTGAACGCCAGAATCTGGTCGCCGTCGTTGTCGCAAATCTTAATCACCGCCGTCTTCTGGATGCCTCGGCTCTGCTTCATCAGATTTATCATCGCCTTGTCAAACTCGCCAAGATAGTTGTAGCACAACTCCTTGTTATCTACCAGATTCCACTGGCGGCGGGCATACTTGTAACTCCAGCCGTTACCGTCGCGCGGAAAGTCAATCCATTCAGGGTGACCAAACTCATTTCCCATGAAGTTGAGATAACCGCCGTTTATTGTTGACAGCGTTACCAGTCTAATCATCTTATGCAGAGCAATTCCTCGCGAAGCCTGAAAATTCTCGTCACCCTTCTTGAAATGCCAATACATATCCGAATCGACAAGTCTGAATATCAGAGTTTTATCTCCTACAAGTGCCTGATCGTGACTTTCGGCATACGAGATTGTCTTCTCGTCGGCTCTTCTGTTAGTCAGTTCCCAGAAGATGCTGCCCGGCTTCCAGTCCTCATCAGCCTTCTCCTTGATGGTCTTTATCCAATAGTCCGGAATATTCATCGCCATGCGATAGTCGAATCCGTAGCCGCCCCACTCTATCGGCGCAGCAAGTCCCGGCATTCCGCTCACCTCCTCGGCAATGGTTATAGCCTTAGGATTGAGTTCATGAATAAGGTCGTTAGCCAACGTGAGATAGCAGATTGCGTTATCGTCCTGATGACCGTTGTAATAATCTTCGTAGCCGTTGAACGACTCGCCCAATCCGTGGCTGTAATAGAGCATCGATGTCACACCGTCGAATCGGAATCCGTCGAAGTGGAACTCTTCCATCCAATACTTGCAGTTGCTCAGAAGGAAGTGCAGGACCTCGTTCTTGCCGTAGTCAAAGCAAAGCGAATCCCACGCCGGATGCTCTCTTCGGTCGCCCGAATAGAAATACTGGCAAGGATCGCCGCAGAGATTGCCCAAGCCCTCGTTCTCGTTCTTGACAGAGTGAGAATGAACAATATCCATTATGACGGATATGCCCATCTGATGAGCCTCGTCGATAAGACGCTTCAAATCGTCGGGCGTTCCAAAACGTGACGACGACGCAAAGAAACTCGAAACATGGTATCCGAAACTTCCGTAGTAAGGATGCTCCTGAATAGCCATCACCTGAATACAGTTGTATCCGTCGGCAGCCACTCGTGGAAGCACGTTCACGCGGAATTCATCGTATGTTCCGACTTTCTCGGCATCCTGTCCCATTCCGATGTGACATTCGTATATCAGCAGCGGATTAACGTTCGGCTTGAAGTTCTTCTTTTTGAAGCGATATGGTTTGTCGGGCTCGTAAACCTGAGCACAGAAAACCTTGGTCTGCTCGTCTTGCACCACGCGCTGGCACCATGCCGGAATGCGCTCGCCGCATCCGCCGTTCCAGTAGACCTTCATCTTATAAAGGTCGCCGTGCTTTATCGTGCTCGGAGGCAGAATCAGTTCCCAGTTGCCCGACTCTGTAATCCTTTTAAGCTTAAACTTCTCGCTTTCCTTCCAGTTGTTAAAGTCACCTATGAGATAAATCTCTGTTGCATGCGGTGCCCACTCGCGGAAAGCCCACCCCTTTGATATCCGGCGCAAACCAAAATACAGATATCCAGTAGCAAATTCGGACAGGGTTTTCTCGCCGTTGCCCGTAAGTTCGTTTTTCTTGTCAAGATAATGTCTGTGCCGACCGTTAATCGCCATCGAATACGGTTCAAGCCAAGCATCTTTCTTAAGTATTTTAAGTTTTGCCTCCATGGTATAAGGGGATTTATTTAAGGATAGTAGGTTTGTTATTTCGCAACTTTAACTTTGAAAATCACTTTCTGAATTTCAGCCTCGTCAGAGATGCAAGGAGCATGTCCGTCTTCTGGGAAGAAGATGGCAAACATTCCCGGCTGAACCTTTATGTACGACTCAGATGCCACACCCGGATACTTTGTGATGTCCTTCTCTGCATTGTACTCTACCTGTGGAAGCTTGCATGCAGGAATGTAGCCCATTGTCTCGCAAGTATTGATAGGAATCTGAATATCAATCATCTCGATGTGAGTCTCGAGTGTAGCCTCGTCGGCTTTCTTGCCCTTGGCAGTAGTGAAGTTAGCAAAAAGGTCTTTATCCTGAATGAAGACTTTTCCTGCCTCGTGAGAAGCGAGATCAGTATTCTTCAAAAACTCTACAACCTTTGGGAAAAGTGGATTAAGAGAAGCGTACTTTTCCAAGTTTTCCAATCTATCAATTACCATAGTTTTTTATTTTATATATGTTGTTTCGAATTATATAATAGTCACTTACAAATACAAAATTATGAAAATATTTTTAATTACGAACGAAAAACGACGCATTATTTGGCTGATGTGTCCAATTTTCCGTTGGTAAACACGCCTTTCTGGGTTACGTTGCCGTTTTTATCCATCTCTACGAACGGACCGTCTTTCATTCCGTTCTTGAAGAATCCTTCGAAGCGGACGCCGTCTTTGTCTTCCATAACGCCCTTGCCGTCCTTCAGTCCGTTTTTGAAGCCGCCCTTGTATTTTGTACCGTCTACCATGCGGAGGATGCCCTGACCGTTCATGTTGTTATTGCGCCATTCGCCCTCGTAAACATCGCCGTTGGCCCAGCGGTATTTGCCTTTGCCTTCGCGCTTGTCGTTCTTCCACTGGCCTTCGTAAACTGCTCCGTTCTTCCAAGTAAAAACGCCGTAGCCGTTCTGCTCGCCTTTCTCGTAACGGCCAACATATTTGTTGCCGTTGCTGAAGTGGAAGATGCCCTGACCTGTGCGCTCGCCCTTGACGTAATCGCCCTCATACTTGTCGCCGTTCTTGAACTCGTATATGCCCTTGCCTTCCTGCATATCGTTTACCCAATCGCCAATGTACTTGTCGCCGTTTACATAGACGTATGTGCCTTTGCCGTTGCGCAGGTCGTCGCGCATCATGCCTTCGTAGCGCGAACCGTCCTTCCAGTCGTACACGCCTTTGCCGCATTTATGGTCGTTCTTCCACTCGCCGGTGTAAGTAGGGCCGTTGCTCCAAGTGTACGTACCAAAGCCGTCGCGCTTATCCTGCACCCAGTTGCCAACGTATGTATCGCCGTTGTAGTAATACATCGTGCCCTGTCCCTGCTGATAATCGCGGTTCCACTGGCCTTCGTAGCGGTTGTTGTTCATAAAGTAGTATGTGCCCTTGCCGTGCTGCTGGTCCTGAAACCATTCGCCCTCGTACTTCTCGCCGTCGGGAAACGAATAGATGCCGTAGCCCTCGCGCTTGCCTTTTACATACTCGCCTTCGTAGACATCGCCATTCTGGAATACCGTTCTGCCTTTGCCGTTGGGTTTGTTGCCAACCATCTCGCCGCTATACTCTGCCCCGTCCTTGAAGGTATAATTACCTATCTTTATTTGTTGGGCGCAGACCGACGACACGCTCAAGACAAACGATATATATAATAATTTAAATCTTTTCATTTCAAGAAAGCAATCATAATTAGGGCATCAAAGTTAGCAAAACAATGTCAAACAAGCAAAAAAAATTAAGATTTGTTTATCTTTTTTCCTGCTATCGCCTCTAAAAATCCATCTTCAGTAAAGTATTTCTGTGCCAGAAGATGCAATTCTTCGGTTGTTGCAGCATTCGCCTCGTTGAAACATCTTGCCAGATGGCCGCGACCTACTTTGTTGTAATCCATCGAGATGTACGCACCCATCATCGTGAGCGGATCTTCGTATGTGCGCATCATATCGCCTTGCAGATAGTTCTTCACCTGCCGGAGTTCGTCTTCCTCTATTTTTACATCGCGAAGCAGAGCCATCTCCTTGTAGACTTCGGCAATGAGCGGCTCGACATACTGATTGTCGCACTCCGACGAGATGAGCATGTAACTTGCATCGGGAACGTGCATATAGCTTGCGTTGATGCCGTATGTGTAGCCCTTATCCTCGCGGATATTGCTCATCAGGCGGCTGCTGAAACTTCCGCCGAAGAGGCTCATCAGCAGACGAAGTTTTGCATAGTCGGGATGCTTGCGCGAAATGAGCATCTTGCCCATCTTAACGGCACTCTGAGTGGCATCTTTCTTCTCTACAAAGACTCGTTTTTCTGATGTTTTGCAAACCGTCTGAGGAATGTACCTGGTAGGCTCGGAAATCTGCCCCCACGAGGTTGTGCCCACAAGTCTCTCTACATCGACAACGACTTTGTCCGTCACCATTCCCGAAAGATAGATGCGGCAATTTCCGCTATTATAATGTTTTCTGAAGAAACACTTCAAATCATCGCTCGTAAGTTGGTTATAATCAGCATCATCTGCATATTTTCCGCAGATATGTTCAGAGCCGAAGAAGTTTGAATGGAACGCGCGGTTCGACATTACTTCTACTTTCTCGTTGTTCACGAGCCACTGATGATACTGAATCTGACGGAACTTGTCGAGTTGCTCGTCGGGAAACTGCGAATCGGTTATCGCAGCCACAACGATATCCATGCTCTCTTTCAGATATTTGTTGAGAGAGAACAGCGTGACGCAAGTGTATATAGTGGTTGACTGAACCACCATCCACGAGCCGTAGAAATCGAGTTTTTCGGCAATGTCCTGCCTGCTCATGGTCGACGTTCCTTCCTTCAGCATCATGCCTGTGAAGTATGACACAAGCAGCTTTTCCTGATGCATCTTGCCGGCATTTATAACGATGTCAACTCTCACAATGTCCTGTCCGCCTACGTTTAGAACGGAAACGGGAATGTTGTTTGAGAATGTTGAGTCTTCGGGAACCGGCAGAACGAAATCGCCAAGAGGCGACAATTTCGGCAGAATTGTACGGTCTAACATCTGCCTTCCTTTAGGAATTTCTCTGCTCTTTCGAGGTCTTGAGGTGTATCGATGCCGACAGTCTCAATCTCGGTGATTCCTACCTTTATTTTATAGCCGTTTTCGAGCCAGCGGAGTTGTTCGAGCGACTCGGCAATCTCGAGCGACGACTGAGGGAGAGACGTAATCTCCTTCAGCACACCTACACGATAGGCATACAGTCCGATGTGCTTGTAATATGTGTGCGAAGAAAGCCATTCTTCAGGCTCTTTGTTTCGGAGATAAGGGATTACCGAGCGGCTGAAATACAGCGCGTTGAAGTTTGAGTTGAGAACCACCTTCGGAGAATTAGGGTTCTGAAGAGCCGCAAGTCCGTCGGCTGGAGTGAAAGGCTTTACAAGCGTTGCGATATCAGTTGTGTCATCGTCGAAACAAGCCTTGATGCTTGCAATCTGCGATGGATGGATGAAAGGCTCGTCGCCCTGTATGTTTACAACAACGTCGAAGTCGCCGCCAACCTTTGTGTAAGCCTCGAAGCATCGGTCTGTACCGCTCTTGTGGTTTGGCGATGTCATCACCACCTCGCCGCCGAACGCCTTGACAGCCTGTTCTATACGCTCATCATCAGTAGCAACAACAACCTTGTCTAACAAATCCTTAACCTGTTCGTAAACTCTCTGAATTACAGTTTTTCCTCCGAGCATTGCCAATGGCTTGGCAGGAAAACGCGTAGATGCATATCTAGCCGGAATAATACCAATAAAATTCATATTTTTATTATTTGGGCGCAAAATTACAAAAAAAATGTTAAAATTTAATTTTAATAATGTAATTTTGCAGCCATGATTCACGAACATACCTGTTTTATCTGCATAGGAAGCAATTTTCGCGCAGAGAAATCTTTAAATAACGCACGACTTGTGCTCGAAGCGTCTCTAGGTAAAATAACATGGGCTGAACCTACAAACTCTGATGCTATAGGACATCCCGACTGGCCGCCATTCATTAACCAATGCGGTGTATTCAAGACCATAATACCGCTAAGGCTGATAAAAATGCAGCTGAAAGGAATTGAGGATATGTGCGGACGAAACCCCGAAGAGAAACGCGACGGATGTATTGAGATAGACATAGACCTTATTGCCTTCGACGGCGAGGTTATAAAAGATACGGACGTTGACCGCGATTATATTAAAAAGGGAGCAAAGCAACTTGGCATTGCCCTCTGATAAGCAGTCATGGCTGTCTGGCAATATTTCTCTGTTGTCTGACAGCCATGATTATGCGTGTGCAAAATAAAACTCATCTAAAACTTAATGTTCTGCCGATTTTCCGCGCTCGAACTTTGTTCGCTTGCTACCGAAGGGACGCAAGAATTTCCACCACTGAAATTCGTTCGATTGCTACCATACAGACACAAGAATTCAACTTCAGAATTTTCTTTTACGAGCATTGTCAATTATGAATTGTGAATTATGAATTAAAATTTCCACCGCTTAGAAACGTCTGTTTTTGATGCGATGTTTTGTCGCTTTGCGACAATGCGAGTTGCAAACTCGCGGTATAATGCCGCTGCCAAATTACAAATTCGGCAGAACAAGGGGGGAGCAAACGACCACAAGTCGAGCGCCCCCCCAACAGAACGAAAGAAAGTTGAAATTGCAGACGCTGGAAGCGTCTCCGCTCAGTAACCGTAGGTCGGAACGACCTGCGGAAAAGCCACCAGCCAACAACAAGCACACTGAAAGAGTGCCCCATCTGCTACAATACGAAGCACTTCTTTTAGCCGAACGCTTCTGTTTTGCCAGCATTTTGAAAAAACAAGAGCGGAAAAACGAAAGGGTTTGATTCTTCGTTTTTCCGCCCTATTGCTTATTTTGCAAGGCTATGCCTTGGGGGCGTTACAAATAACTTTGGGGAATGCATTTGATTCGAAAAGCTTAATGCAAGCCCAAATAGCTTATCATTAAAGTTTTAACAAACTAAATTTATAACCACATTTGCCCAAATCATCCTTTTTTATAGATTTGTTTTTTTTGATATAAAAGGGTTTTGAATAGTAAACGGTTTCTTCTGGATGCGTTCCGGTTTCTTTAAAAACCAAACCATATGGAATCTGTCCAATGGTATATTTGAAACGGAACAATGCAATAGTTTCTTGTCCATATAAGCAAGATTTTTTTACCGTCCACTTGTCTTTTCTGTAATTCTCTATCCGCTCGTTCGAATATTTTGATAATGAAAAATGCGAATTGAGTATAATAAATATTTTATTGTCGTAATCTTGAAACTTGTGTTCACAAAATATTTCATGAAAGAACGGAGTCCATTTTCCTTCGTCATCAGCACGCTCCAAAGAAATATGCACACGCAAATATTTATGTGATTTATTGAAATATTCAAAATTAATAATATCTCCAATTACATACTCATCTTTCAGCGCAACTTTGATATCCAAGCTGTCGGTTGGCGATTGCGCGAAAGTAGATGTACATATCATTATAATTATTATGAGCAAGCTTTTTTTCATCGTTTTGTCCCTCCATTAGTTTTATGTTTTGAATTCGGGTATTTTACTTGTACAAAGATGCTGGTATTACCCCCTGCTCTATAAATAGCTAACATATTAAACAACGAAGATTCAACTTCTACGCATCCATGAGTATATCCTTTCTGTGAATCATGAAAATAGTAGGAACTATTATCTCTTTGAGAATTAGTAGCACCTGTGACTTTATCTGGTGTTAGTGCAGCTCTTTGATTTCCCCAATCTGGGCTAGAAAAATGCCTCATTTCACCTTGTTCATCAACCTCACAATAATTTAATTGCTCTATTCCCCCATCTGGACTCTTTTTATAATTAAAGGTACCATCTGCATTTTGATATCGCCCAGCATGTCTACTTGGATCTGGCTTTAGATTTATATGATAAAGTCCTTCTGGAGTAGGTCCTATATTTTTTAATGTTTGGTATTCAGCGGATTGATAATCCTCATTTTTATCTTCGTTCTTATATCCAGAAGTAGCATTAAAAGCCATTATTTCGTCCTTTGTATCTCCCAAATCACCGCCATACCAAATAACCTTATCTCCTGTTACAAGCAACCAATCCATTCCGTTTGGATCAACCAACAAAATAGGATTATTGCCACAATACGCATACGGACTAACATTATAATACTTTTCACAATGTGGGTCTATGGTTGTGAACCCTGGCAAAAAGGCATCGTAGTTTCGTGCACCATAGTCGTACCAATCCAAGCCGTGGGTGCGGTCGAGTTCCTTGCCGTTATACTTGTATGGCTGCAAGTCGTCTCCGCTGTTGTATGCCGTGGTGCTGAACACTCCGCCAAACGGGTAGTAGTTCGTTACCTGTCGCACATCGCCAATTTCGTTTATAACGGCGCGATCGTTGCTATTGTAAAGCCTGTTTTCCACGATTTTATATCGGTATTTTTCGGCGGTAAATGTACAAAATTATTTTTGATTGAAGTCTTTTTTACCTGCATTTTGAAAAACAAGAGCGGAAAAACTAAAGAGTTTGATTCTTCGCTTTTCCGCTCTATTACTTATTTTGCAAGGCTATGCCTTGAGGACATTACAAATGCTTTATCAAATAGTATGTTCCTTGACTTTTACGAAATTCTGCTGCATAGTTGCAAAAGTGTGGAGATTACAAAAAACACACGCATAAACATACTACATTTTACCGAGAGCAGGAGACTCATCTTCTTAAAAACACTTTTTCTGAAAAGACATTGTATTCCCTTATCTCTTTGAATTGTTTCCAATGACTACACCAGCCATACTCGTCAGTATCCTTATATATTCCTGCATAGCCTTTTTTCACATACAAAATAGCACTTGATGAAACATAATTGAATAGAGCAAGATACTGCGGATTTGTATACTTTCTTGGGGCGTATGTAGGATTACCAAGCATACATACGTATTCCAACTTTTCTAACTTTGAATCGGGATAACCAAAGACATACATACCGTATTCTGCTTTTGGCAATATTATGCGTTTTAGTTTTTGACAATCAATAAAACACATATCGTCTATCAATTTTACTTTGCCATAAATATTAATGTCTTCCAAATTTTCACATCTATTAAATGCTGCCAATGCAATAGTATCGACTGATTTTATTTTTATTTTTTTTAATCCGATACACAATCCAAAGGCATTGCTTCCTATATATTTCATCTTTTTATGAAAAACAACATCAGACAATGCACTACATTTAAAAAATACAGCTTTGCCGACAGACGACACTTTATTGTGCATATCAATTGATTTTAAGTTTCTTACGTTATAGAATGCACAATCAGTCAATTCCGAAATGTTTTTTTTGCAAACATATTTACCACTCGGAAAATCCATATTTGCAGGAACGAGAATAATGGCACTTCTTTCTTTATTTATCAAAATCCCATCGTCACTTACGTAGCCAGAATGATTTCCGACTACAAAATATTTGGCATTTGGCAGACGTTTTTGGATTTTCGTTTTACAACTATCAATCTTACAATCTATGATTGCAGAATCTATATCGACATATATACATGTATCTGCAAGGAAAGAAGAATCAACAACAATATGTTTTGCGTCAGTCCAAACTGTAATGTTAGCAAGCAACAATACCAAAGTTATTTTTTTTATGATATGATTCATACCTTAATTAATAATTGTCTATTAAAAGATTATCTATTTCAGAACCGATTATCCAACCTTCGTCATTATATACATTCTTCAATGTCATACGCAAAATATTAAACTTTATTTGAGGATTTGTCTGTATTAATGATTTCTTAATTTCTCAGTCTCCGTGCTTTGTTAAGGCATCGCCAATGGCTGAGAATTACATAACAAAAGAATTCAAAACATCCTCATATCTATTCCTTTGCCTTAGAGTGAAATTGTAGTAAAATAGAGTATAAGAGGCGCTTTGTCTAATTCCAAAATAACGATTATCCTTACTTTCTTTTTCTCGCATATATATCAATTTATATTTTATAGGATTTTCCAAAGGGTATTTATAAAGATTACTATAAGCATATTTGCCAAGCGTATCTTTTTCTATTGCAGGAACTGACACGTCTATCTCCCTATTCTTTGCAAAGAACACATATACGAGTTCTTTTGAGTCAACACGACAGCGAATACCTTTGAATTCTTTTGGAATCTTAACCTTTACTGTTTTCAGTTTAGGGATAGAGCATGAATCTAAATATACTACATGCAGATTATACACGATGTATTTACTTTCACGATGGTCAATGTCAAAAATTCGCGAAGGATAGTAATCATTGAACTTGGAATCATAACATATTTTCAAAGGTGCATTTTTATATTCTGGCAGTTCCTTTTTTAATCTGCCTATAACAAAATCACCAGCAAATGCCACTTGTGATGATAGCAGGCAAAGCCAAAGTATGTATAATATTTTTTTCATGTTATTTCCCATTTATTATTTTTACCGCAGTTTTGAATTTTTCTCATGTCGTCGCCCTCGCCGTAGATGGCAGAGGTAAGGCGGTTCAGTCCGTCGTAGCTGAACTTATATCCGCTCTTTGCAGCCGACGCGCCGTTCTGCCACTGCATGCTGCTTATATTGTCGTTGTAACGCAAGTTTTTCACAATTTAAATTGATGCTTTACGGCGGTAAATATACAAACTATTTTATGAATGAAGCCTATTTCTGACAATATTTTGAAAACGAGAGCGGAAAGGTTGACTCAACGTTAAGCCAAACTTGACACAGAAGCCTATGATCTGCCGAATTTGCCACTCGACCTATGGGCACTTGCTACCGAAGGAACGCAAGAATTTCCACCGCTAATGTTCTGCCGAATTTGCAATTCGGCAGAGAAAAAAACGGGAATTTGACGTTCGAACTCCGTTCGCTTGCTACTGAAAGGGCGCAAGAATTTCCACCGCTGAAAAAAATCGCACATAACCTTTTGTCGCCTTGCGACAATGCGAGTTGCAAACTCGCGATATAATCGCCGCTGCCAAATTACAAATTCGGCAGAACAAGGGGGGTAAAAATCCCACACCACCAAAGAATTCACGAGAAATTGAAGGAGGTGTGGGAATGATTGTTGCTTTATTTATGTTCTATGTCTGCATTATAGTTCCTTTAACACTACTGAGTTCTATTTTGCAGTTTCAATCAAAGTCCTGTGCAATTTACTTTCCTTTGTGTTATAGATGAGAACCTTCTTGATACTCTTGTGCCAAGCCCAAATCAGAAGACCTAAAGTATCAAACTCATAAACATGACGCAATTCTTTTCTTCCGTTAGCATCTACATATATCTGCTTGCTATCAGGAGAGATTACGTCAAAAATCCTTAGGAAAGTATCATACCCTAAACCAACAAGATTAACTGTTTTGTTTTTGTATTCATAAGCACATATTCTTTCAATTATTACGCTATCAATCAAATCATTTCTACACCATATTTCAACTTCGGGTGAATAAAATTGGTAACGTTTGAATGGGTGAGTCGTATCTGGGTCTAATTCCTTGTATTTCTTGTAGAAATAATTTGATATAGGTACATTTAGTTCAAATTCTTGGTATGATTTGTTAAGAACCAAATCTGTACAATTTGAATAATCACAAATTATCACAGTACGAATTCTATTACGCCACACCCATATCTGCAATCCCTCCTTGTCGAAATCATAGACATGCTGATTCTGACCATTCTTTCCCTCACCGCCTTCAAGCCAAATAACATCTTCATCATCCGGAGAAAAATGAAATCGGTTCAGAAACTCATCGAATTTCATTCCTATCAGGTTGACTCCTTCGTATATACATGTTTTCGTGCAACGAATAGAGTCTATAATGTTATTTTCACACCAGATATCGACTCCGTCGTCATAGAAATCGAAAGAGACAGTATCACTATAGGGACTATCACTTGCTACACCCTCCTCATGCCTCTTATCGAAGTAATCAGAGACATGAGTTCCAAGAATAAAATCATTGTATGATGTGTTTAAAATAAGACCTTTTTCCATAATTATGAGTTGTCATTTAAGAAGAATGGCATAGAAGTAAAATATCTATACAATTCTATTTCGTTCTTTCAATCATTGTTCTATACAACTTACTTTTTTCCGCATTATATATTAGGATTGTCTTGATGCTCTTGTGCCAAACCCAAACCTGAAGACCTAATGAATCAAACTCATACACATGACGCAGCTCTTTCCTTCCGTTAGCATCTACATATATCTGCTTGCTGTCAGGAGAAATCACGTCAAACAATTTTAAGAAAGCATCATACCCTAAACCGATAAGGTTTGTATCTTCATAATAACAGATTAATTCACACACTATGGTGTCAATCATATCGTCTCTACACCATATTTCAATCTTAGGCAAAGTAAATTTATAACGCTTGAATGGATTGATGGAGTCCTGGGCTATCTCGTCATATTTCTTATAGAAGTAATTAAAGACAGGTACATTTAATTCAAATTCCTCATACGATTTGTTTAGTATCAAGTCAGGAATATTTGTATAATTGCTAATTATCACCGTGCGAATTCTGTTACGCCACACCCATATCTGCAATCCTTCCTTGTCGAAATCATAGACATGCTGATTCTGACCATTCTTTCCCTCACCGCCTTCAAGCCAAATAACATCTTCGTCAATAGGAGTAAAGTGAAAACGGTTCAGAAACTCATCGTATTTCATTCCTATCAGATTGACTCCTTCGTATATGCATGTTGTTTCACAAAAGATAGAGTCAATAATATTGTTTTTACACCAGACTTCAACTCCGTCGTCATAAAATTCAAAACTGACTATATCATCATAGGGACTATCACTTGCTACTCCCTCCTCATGCCTCTTATCGAAGTAATCAGAGACATGAGTTCCAAGGATAAAATCATTGTATGATGTGTTTAGAATAAGACCTTTTTCCATAAAACTAGTTAAATTCTAAAATATGTAAACTCAGCTTTGGTGATAAAAAGCACACAAACAGTGGCAAATATAAAAACTGTTAATTTATTCATTTTTATCTTTCTTGCGATTCTGTCGTTCCTCTCTCCTTCTTTTTTTTAACAAGTATTTATAAAATCCGGGAGATTTGTACACATGGGTCGTCCTATGATGATGAAAATCAGGAAATGTTGCAGCCGTCCACATATCATCAGAATTTACATACACTCTAAAATAGAAACGAAAAGGTATTATATAATCAAAAGCCAATAAATCTTTATCATCAAAAGCATTAAAATGTGTTGTAGCCTCCGAAGTTGTTTCCTTTTTTCTTAAAAAAAGTTTTATTTTTTTCTTATCTTTTTTAGACAAAGTAATTGTATCCTTAAAAGTCGAAAAATAAAATTTTCCTTTTTTATGCTTTTATTTTCTGGAGGACATTGGCTATATAGCAATTTACATACAACTTCACTATCAAAATGTAGCGTTGTACCAAATAGCTTCAACTCATTTTGTGCCCCACATTTTAACGAAAATAAAAATAAAAGAATAAACGATATTTGTTTCATAATCATTTTATACTTGTTTGTTATTGGGTCTCGCACCATTCTATCTGCCTTATAATAAATAAGTTTACCGCCAGTCCTCAGAAATTTTATAATCACCGCACACCCATTTAAATGTCAATGGGCTCAAATTCAAGTCCTGTTAACTTTCTCTTATTATATTCCTCAACGAATCCTTCGCTAACAAACCAATCATGATTACATTTATCTATCATAAACAGGTCAAGTTTTTTCTTATAAAATGCTTCTGTCATTTTAATAGTACTAGAATATATTATGTGATAATCCTCTTCATCAGCCAGAAATTCATTCCACTTTTTAATAAATTCTTCGGAAGAGTTGATTTCTACCGGAATGATTTCATCTGTTTCGACATCCTCAATGTAAAATTCGCAGTTAGGTAAATCCAAATACTGCCAATTTTCTGACACTAGTTTCATTACATAATAGTCTTCAACCTTCTTTTTTCTTAAACTAGTTACTTTTCCTTTATAGAAACGATGGACATCAAGATTTTGATCCTCCATAAATCTTTTCGCATTTTCATTAAGGAAAAATAATTCATTTCCAAATGCACTACTTAAAAAATCAGTATATTTAGCGCCACTAGCCAGCTTAAAGCCTGACAAATCTGGATCTACCGGTGGAAACAAAGGATTGTAGTCATAATACAAAGAATAAACGCCATTATCTTCATTCTTTGGCGAATATCCCTTGATAAAATCCCATACTTGTGGGTATTGTGATCCTACTTCTTTATTATCACACCCATATTCAAATTTATAATATCTCATAATTATTGTTCTTAATTGATTAACAACCTTATTTCCACACCATTAACATTTTGATTTAAATTCCTATTAACTGCGCTTTTGCAGCATTTTTTAATTTGCCAAACTGCACACGCGTTTTGTTTAGAACTACGTCGTAGGTAAACTTAAATCCGCTCTTTGGCGATGAAGCGCCGTTCAGCCACTGCATGCTGCTTATATTGCCGTTGTACGCAAGTTTTTCACAATTTAAATTGATGCTTTACTGCGGTAAATATACAAACTATTTTTTGACTGAAGCCTATTTCTGACAATATTTTGAAAAATAAATACAAAAAGGTTGTCTCTATGTAAAGCCAAATTTACCGCACAAACATTGTTCGCTTGCTGCCAAATCCTCTTCGGGATGCATTCGGGATTCGTTCGGGATTTTACAAACGACTGGCAGCTTATTTCTGAATTCTCAGGCAACTCATCATATATCTTACATCCTCCTTACATATAGCTTACATCCTCCTTACATATAGCTTACATATACTCTACATATAGCTTACATATACCCTACATATAGCTTACATATACCTTGCATATAGCTTACATATACCTTTCATATACCTTGACACTATTTTGTATTTACCAAAAGACTAAATATCCCACTTTTTCTACAATTATGAATTGTGAATTACTCCCCACTTCCCTCTACCTACCTTGGACCTACCTTGGACCTACCTTGGACCTACCTTGGACCTACCTTGGACCTACCTTGGACCTACCTTGGACCTACCTTGGACCTACC